>NZ_JAJCXD010000086.1:0-33351 GCF_021056305.1 Actinokineospora sp. PR83 | reverse complement strand
ACACCCCACCACCCCGGCACCACCCGACCGGACCCCACCACGCCCCACCGCACCGGTGCCGCACTCGCGGGCACCCGCACACCCACCCAACCGGGCCCCGCACCCCACCACCCCGGCGTCACACGCGCGGGCACCCCCGACCCCGCTCACCCCGGCACCGCGTCCACCTCAATACCGCACCACCCCGCTCCCGGTCCGCACACCACACCACCGCACACACCCGACCCGACTCCACACACCACACCTCCGCACACACCCGACCCGGGCACTGCGGCGCCCCGACCCGACGCGCACACCGCGCACCGCGCTCCCGTCGCCCTCCCCCGCCACCTGCGCGACCTCGCGCCCGCCATCGCCCCCACCCGGGCGGGTCTGCTCCTCGGGCACGACCCCAGGTTCCCCACCCACGGCCACTCCGCCCGGATGGTCGAGCGCGACCCGAACGCCTTCACCGTGGACGTGCACGGCAACGAGCGGCACCCGCGGATCGGGGAGCGGGAGTTGTCCGTGCGGGACACCGCCGACATCATCCGGTCGTCGCAGTGGGACGGCAAGCAGCCGGTGCGGCTCATCTCGTGCCGGGCGGGTGCCGCGGACGGGGGGTTCGCGGCGGAGTTGGCGCGGGAGTTGGGGGTGCCGGTCACGGCGCCGACGCGGGACGCGTGGGTGGATGACCGGGGGCGGGTGTTCTCCAGTTCCGCCCACCACCTGCCCGACGCCCGGACCGGGCAGTACCGGGTGGGGCCGGGGTGGCCGCCGAACGGGGAGTGGCGGACCTTCCGGCCCGACGGGTCGGTGGTCGGGCACGGGCAGCCGCAGCCGCCGGGGGCGGCGGAGGTCGTGGGCGAGCCGCGGCGGGCTTTCCGGCGGGCCGCGCCGGACGCCGGGGGGCCGGACCCGTTGCAGGACATGCGGCGGCGCTACCCGCCCGCGGAGTTGGCCGCGCACCGGCTGCACGTCGACGCGGCGCAACGCGCCGACCCGCGGTTGAGGCACATCGAGCGGGACGAGCTGGTGGCGCTGCACGGGGCGATCGGCGGCTCGGAGCGGGGGCCGGTCGCGCGCGCCCTGGCCGGTCGGGCCGACGCCGACACGGCGCACCGGGTCGCCCCGCAGGTCCACAACGCCCGGGCCGCAGTGGCCAAGCTGCCGCCGTTCCACGGGCGGGCGCACCGGGTGGTGGGGGCCGTGCCCGACACCTTCCACCCGGGCAACCGCGTGGTGGACCCGGGGTTCGCGGTGGCCACGGCGCACCCCGCCCCGCCGCGGCCCGGGCAGCCGGTGGTGGAGTTCCACATCGACTCGGCGGCGGCGCGCGACGTCAGCGGGTTGGCGGGCCGGGCGCCCGGTTCGACCGCCGTGCTGCCCCCGGGCACGCCACTGGTGGTGCGCAGCAGGCACGTCGACCCCGTCACCGGGAACCTGCACGTCCTCCTGAGCGACCCGGACCACGCGGGCGGACCCACCCAACCCACCCGGTCCACCCGGCGGCACACCCAGCCCGCCTTCGACACGGCCGACACCGGGCACACCGGCTTCGGACCCGCGGGCAACGACGACAACGCCCCGGCGGCCCAGGATGAGGACCAGCGGTCGTGGGCGGAGCACGCGCGGCGGGTGGCGGAGAGCCGGGCGCTGTCCGGGGTGGACGAGATCGTCGAGCGGCGGCCCGCCCCGGAGCGGTCCGGACACGGACCCGACGCCGGGCCCGCGCGGGTGCGGCGCCCGCTGTCGGACCGGTTGGAAGCCCTGGCCGACGAGCGGCTCGATGACCTCGTGCGGTCGCGGGTGGAGGCGACGCCCGCGGGGATGTCGCTGTTCGACGCCGAGACCGGGCCGAACCAGCGGCACACGGCGCGGCAGGTGGCGGCGATCGAGGGCCGGTTCGTCGTCGACGTCCACGGTGCGGAGCACAGCGCGCGGGTGGGCCACTCGGTGCTGAGCGCGCGCGACGTCGCCGATGTGCTCAAGGCGAACCCCGACTACCGGCCCGGCACCCCGGTCGTGCTGCTGGGCTGCGGTTCCGGGGCCGTGGAGGACGGGTTCGCCGCGCGGCTGGCCCAGGCGACCGGGGCCCCGGTCACCGCCCCGAACACCGACGCGTGGGTGACCTACGACGGCACGGTGTTCGCCTCGGAGGCCCGCGGGTCCGGCCCCGGCTGGCCGCCCGGGGGCGAGTGGCGCACCCACCGGCCCGACGGCGGGTACGAGGTGCACCCCGGTCCGCACCCGCCCGGCCACACCCCCTCCTGGGGCTCGGAGCTGCCCCGGCACGCCCCGGAGACGGCGACCCGGCGCGGCCCCGACAGCCCGGCGGAGCAGGACAGCCCCGGCGATCCCGGCGACCGCACCGACAGCGCCGACCGACCCGCGTTCCCCGGGATCGACCCCGACCCGCCCGCGAACGTCCCGCACGACTGGCCCGCCGACCCGACCACCGGGTACACCATCCGCGACCGCGACCTGGACTTCCTCGGCCTCGACCGGGAGCAGGTCGAGGCGTGGATGGCCAGGGAGGCCCCGCTGGGCATGGACGCGGCGACCTACCGCCAGTGGCGGGTCTCCCTGCTGGAGGCGCTGCACCGCGACGGGGTCGACCCGTCCCGGGTGGACGTGCGGATGCGCGGTTCCGGGGCCGACTTCTTCTCCGGGGTGCACAAGGAGCTGCCCACCGAGGCCGATCTCGCCGACCACCCCGAGGCGCTGTCGCGGCTGCGCGACTGGTTCGGCGACGACCCGGAGCGCCCGCGCGGGCGTCCGTTCGACGCCATGCACCGGCTGGGCCTGGAGGAGCCCAGCGACTTCGACATCAACGTGTCCTCGGCGCAGATGTTCGAGCGGGCGCGCGCCAACTGGGACCCGGACGCCTACCCGGGGGAACTGGCCAAGGACCACGGTTACCTGAACAAGGCGCTGGTCCGGGACGAGTACCCGCACCTGCGCCAGTGGGCCGAGCAGTGGACCGCGCGCAGCGGCCGGGAGATGTCCTACGCGGTGTTCGGCGGCGATGGCCCGGCGGACATGACCCACCAGGGCTTCCACGTCCACTTCCAGGAGACCGACTGGATCGTGGCCCGACCGGGCGGTGAACCGGACAGCGGACCGGACGGCGGGCGGGGCAGCGGACCGGACGGCGGACCGGGCAGCGGTTCCGCCGGTGAACCGGGTGGCGCGGCCGAAGCCGGACCGGGGGCGGGCGGCCCCGAGCCCGACCCGCCGACCCCGCCGGAACCCGGGCAGGCGAGCGCGGTTTCCCCCGACCTGGTGGCCGAGCGCGAGTGGTCCCGGGAGCTGAGCCGCGACCTGGTCTACGGCGGCGACCCGAGCACGACCTCCGAGCAGGCCAAGTCCGCCGTCATCAGCGCGGTCACCGACCGGGTCCGGACACCGACCGACGCCCTGCTGCGCGCGGCGGCCGAGCCGCACGTGCCGGTGGCGGCGGTGGCGCGGCTCGGGGACGGCGACCACGCCATCCGGTTGCGCAACCCCGAGCACCCGTCGATGGGCGGCACCCTGGTGCACCGGTCGGAACTGGAGCCGGGGGCCGAGGGGGTCCTGCCGTTGGACGCGCCGGGGGCCGAGCGGCTGCTGCGGGAGACGGCGGTCAGCGAGCTGCTCATGTCGTGGGCGCACACGTCGAACGGCACCAACGTGCGGTCGCTGGCGATCCAGGAGGCGGCCGAGGCCGAGTTCGGCCTGCGCGGGGTGCAGGGCTGGCGGATGGACGAGGCGCTGCGCGCCGACGTCGACCGGGCGGTGGTCGAGCACGGGGCCGTGCACCGGGAGCTGCTGCGGGTGCAGTACGAGCTGACCCAGGGGGCGCTCGCGGCGCGCGGGGTCAACGCTCTGGTGCTGTACCGGGGTTACTCGTGGCCGGGGGACGACCGTCCGGAGTGGTCGCGCGCGCCCGAGGGGGCGGAGATCGACATGCCGGGGCAGCGGCCGCTGTCGGCGTGGACCGGGGACCGGCGGGTCGCCGAGGACTGGCTCGGTGGGCGTCCGGAGCCCGGGGTGATCCTGGCCGCCAGGGTGCCGCGCGAGGCCGTCCTGGCGTACCCGCAGACCGGTATAGGGTGCCTGTGGCAGATCGAGTTCGTGGTCCTGGCCGGGCGCGGCTCGGCCACCGTGGACGTCGTGCACGGAGGTGGGGGCTGATGGCGGGGCTGGAGCGCAGGCTGCGGGTGGACCTGGCGGGCGCGGTGGACCGGGAGCAGCTGGACCGGCTGCGCGAGTTGCTCGGTCTGACCCCGGCGGGGCGGCTGACCGACCGGGAGGACGCCCTGTTCGGCAGTCGCGACACCGGTGGCGGCGCGGTGCCGCAGCGGTCGCTGGGGCTCTGGCGCGACGGCGAGGAGTCCTGGAGCGTGAGCCTGTCCGCGCCAAGGGGGTCCGAAGTGGACGACGCGGAGCTGGACCGGTGGGCGCGCGAGGCGGAGGCCGCCGCGGTGGCCGCGGGGCTGCGCGTGGTGGGCCGCCGGATGATCGCGCCCAAACCCGCCCGAAGTGCCGCTGTGTCCGATGTGGACGTGCACAACGAGGACTGGTTGCGCTCGGCGGGCTGGGACCTGCCCGCGCGGCGCCTCGACGAGTTGTGGCCGGTGCTGGGGTTGTCCGGGGCGGAACCGGACGAGCACAAGCGCGCGGTGCTGCGGGCGTTCACGGCCACGCCTGCGTGGCAACCCGCGCCCGCGCCGCTGCGCGCCGAGGCGCGGGCGTTCCTGGAGGGGGAGACGGGATGACGGAGACAGAACAGGCGCAACCGGACCACGGGCAGGAACCGGACTGGGTTCCGGAGTTCAGCCACCTGGCGTCGATCGACGCCGAGGTGCGCTGGGCGGCGCCGTGGGAGCCGGGGGAGACCGCGGTGCTGCTGCGCCAGGACGAACCGCACGACGACCCCTACGAGCGGTACCACGAGCTGCCCGACGGCGGGGGCTGGTACCGGGTGCTGGAGCTGGGCCGCTGCCAGTCGCTGTTCACCGTGTCGGTGACGGGTGCGGACGCCGCACCGGTCGAGGTCGACCCGGTGGCCGGGCACATCGCCCCCGCCGAGGCGGGCGGGCTCGTGGTGCACCGCACGACCTTCCCGATCGACTACGCCAAGCCGCACCCGCCCAGGACCGCGGCCCTGGTGCCGGACGAGTGGACCGTGGGCAGGCCGACACCCGACCGGTTCGCCCGGGAGGCGCTCGCCGCCATCACCGACCTGCTCCCGCACGACCGGCGGGAGGCGACCCTGGAGTGCCGGGCGGTGGTGTGGTGCATGGAGGTCGAGGCGACCGTCACCACGGCCGACGGCACGCGGCTGGACTGGGCCGTCCCCGCCGCGGTCACCCAGTGGTTGCACCGGCTGCGCATGGTGACCTACACCCCGGACGAGGGGGCGTGGTTCACCGCGCGCCTGCGGTGGGCGCCCGACGCCCCGGTGGAGCTGGACCTCGACCACCGGACCGAGCCCGCGTGGCGGGTGGCGGCGGTGGCGGCCGACTACGCCGAGGAGTTGCGGCTGCTGCCGCGCAAGGCCGCCGCCGCGCCGCCGTGGCTGCTGGCCAGGGGGATGGCCGTGCTGCCGTCAGCGCCCAGGGGCCCGGCAGGCGAGCACGACGCGTCGTACGTCGCGTCGGGGTTCGACCTCGACGACGGGGAGGTTGTCGGCTGGTACCGCCCGGTGCTGACCGACCAGGAGACCGAACTGGTGCTCGGCTACCTCGACGCGGGCCGGGTGCTGCTGCACGGGCGGGGCGACCTGCCCGACCTGCTCGCCCCCGGGCAGCCCCGCACCGTCCCGATGACCTACCAGACCGACGGGTGCTGGGTGTGGTCGGGAACCGTGGCGCACTACCTGCGCGAGCACGGGGTGCCGCCGAGGATCGAGCTGGTCGACCACATCCGCGCCAACGCCCACACCCCCGTGCCCCCGGTCCTCGTGCCCGAGCGCGCGATGGCCAGGGGCGCCGCGCTCGCCATGGGCGCACCCCGCTCGGAGTACACCAGGCGGCGGGACGCGGCCTGGGACGACGCCGTGCGCAGGCTGATCGATTTCGCCCAGGAACACCGCGTGTCGGGCTTGTACTACCGGTTCGGCGAGGTCGTCCGGGGCGCTTGGACGCTGGGCCCCTACGGCGACGAGTACTCCGTCTTCCTGACCGACCCCGAGACCGGGTGGAGGGACCACTTCCACCGCTTCACCTCCGTGCACGACGCCGTCGCGTTCCTGAGCGGGCTCCTCTACGAACGCCGCGAGCAACTGCGGCGTGAGCCCTACGGCGAGATGATGCCGTTCGAGGTCCCGTTCGGGGTGCTGACCGACACCGACCCCGGGGTGCAGGACCTGCGGGACATCCGCGCGCTGCCCGCGCCGGACTCGCTCGTCGACCGGTGGGGCAGCCCGCAGGGCAACGTCGTGTACACGGTCGACGTGCCGTTCGAGGAGCGCGGGCACAACCAGCCGCGGGAAGCCATGGAGTACCACCGCTACCGGATGCGGCCCGGCGTGGAGGTCATCAGCGGGCTCAACGCCTTCGGCCACCGCGCCCACGTCTTCCCCGTCAGCGTGCGGGAGGCCGAGGGCCCGCCCTTCCGGTGGGTGGAAGAGGTGTCCCCGGACCACCGGCCGTGACCCGCCGGACCACGCGCGGTGGCGCAGGAGCACGCCCATGTCGGTGAGCGGGGTGCGGGAGGCCGCGGCGATCTGGGCCCGCGCGAAGGCACGCCGCGACCGGGACCCGGAACCGGCCACCGTCGAGGCGACCGCGCCGGGCATCCGGCGGCGCCTCGACCTCCCCGGGGCGAAGCTGCTGCTGGCCGAACGGGGCGGTCGTCCCGTGGGTTTCGCCCTGGTGGCGCCTCGAGCACGGACGCTGGAACTGTTCTACCTCGCCGTCGACCCCGACGCGTGGGGCAGCGGCGTGGGAAGCCGCCTGCTCCAGGACGTGGAGCAGCACGCGCGGGAGGTCGGCCGCGAGGTGCTGGAGCTGTGGGTGATCAACGACAACGAACGCGCCATCGGCGTCTACGAGCGGGCGGGTTGGGTCGGCACGGACGAGGTCGAACGCGATCCGGCATCGGGGCGACTCGAACGGCGGTTCCTCCGGCACATCGGCTGACCGCGGTCCCGCGCAGCCGGGGGATCCTCCGCGGTCGCAGCTGTCGGCAGGGTGAGGACCGAGGGGTGTGCCGGGTCGTGGAGGATCTCCTGGTCCGCCGGGCGGGTGGTGGTCGCGGTGGCCTGGGGTTCGCCGGTGCCGGTGTTGCGCACCAACCGCGGGTGCGCCCCGCTGCTCACCTGCACGCGCAGGCGGTGCCCGGCCCGGAACCGGTGGGCGGTGGCGGTGAGGTCGACGCGAACGACGCGAGCGCCGTCGGGGTTGGCGGGCGGGTCGCCCGGGCGCAGGCGGCGCGCGCCGTCGCAGAGGTTCGTGGAGCGGCCGTTCGGGGCGACGTCGCACAGCCGCAGGACCAGGTCGGTGTGGTCGAGCGTCGAGCGCAGGTGCACCGTGGCCGTGACCGGGCCGATGACGTCGAGGTCGGCGCGCAGGGGGGCGCTGGTGAAGGTCAGCACGTCGGGGCGGGCCTCCAGGGTGCGGTTGTCCTTGGCGCCCGCCGTGCCGTCCCAGTTCTCCACCGCGCCGCCCAGGGCGGGGGTGGGGTCCGCCGGGTCGTAGCGGTAGCGGTCCGGTGGCGACTCCGGTGCCGGGTCCGTCGACAACCCACCGCCGGGGTGCAGGTGCCAGTCGACCGGTGGGTGGCCGGGCGGTGGCCACTCGGGGAGGTCGCGCCACTCGTCGGCGCCGCCGACGTGCACCCGGACCGGTGCGCCCTCCGGTGGGTCGGTGCCGCGGGTCGCGGCGTCCACCCAGGCGTCGACGTCGTGGCGGTGGGCCCGGTCCACCGCGCCACGGCCGTGGTACCAGGGGCCGACGACCAGGCGCACGCGTGTGCCCGCGGCGCGCAGGGCGGCGTAGTCGGCGAGCGTCGAGGACAGGCAGAAGTCGTGCCAGCCGGTGGCCAGGTGCACCAGGCCGGGCATCCCGGGTGCGCCCGCGCGCAGGTCGAGCCGCTCCCAGTACGCGTCGTCGCCCTCACGGGCGAGCCACTCCTGGAACTGGGCGGAGCGGCGCCCGGTGAGGCGTTCGTCGGCCGTGCCGAGGGGCAGTTCGGCGAGCACCCGCTTCGACCGGCGCGCACCGCGCACGGAAGCGACCATGCCGCGGAGCAGCGAGGCGCCCGGGTGGTCGGCCTGCCACTCGACGGTGTGGACGAACCCGAGCACGACCGCGCCCGCGAACACGCCACCGGGGAAGACGAGCCCGTCGCGCAGTTCCGACGGGGTGTCCTGCAGGATCGCCAGCCGCCACTCGGGGATCTCCACCCCGGCCAGGGACCAGCAGGCCCGGCCGATCGCGCTGAGCCCCCAGGTGACGATCACCCCCGGGAACCACGCCTGCGCCCGCAGCCAGCCGAGCACGGCGGGCGCGTCTGCCGGGTCGTGGTCCAGTCCGTCGAACGCGCCGCCCGAGCCGTCGGTCCCGCGCGCGGCCTCGATGAGCACGTCCGCGCCCCGGCGGGCGAACCGCTTGGCCGTCGACGCCATCTGCCCGCGCCCGTAGGGAGTCCGGATCCAGACGACCACCCCGCGACTCGGTCCGATCGGGTGGACGTGGTCGACGAGCAGGGTGGTGCCGTCGGCGGCGACCACGGGCAGGTTCCGGTCAACGCGCACCAGGACCCCCGCCGAAGATCCGGTCCAGGTGGAAGTCGAGCACGGACACGGCGAGGTCGGCTTCGACCTGCCCGGTGAGCACCTGGGTCATCAGGCCGTCGACGAGCGCGGTCAGCGTGGCGGCCTCCCGCACCGCGTCGCGCTCCCCCGGCACGGCGCGGATCTTCTCGGCGATGAACCCGCGCAGACCCGCACCGCCCTCGCGCAGGGACTCGGCCAGCGCGGGCTCGACCACCGCCCTGGCGAGGAACGCGGTCAGCGCGGGCGCCTCGTCCTTGGCCGCCGCGCTCAGCGGCAGCATCTCCCGCAGCAGCGCCCGGACCACGTCCCGCGCGCCCGGTTCCGGCCCCAGGGCGGCGACCGCCTCGGCGATGCGCCGCTCCACCCGGTCGCTGATCGCGCGGAACGCGAACAGCAGCATCTCGTCCTTGCCGGTGAAGTAGTGCTGCACCCGCCCCATGGACACCCCGGCCTCGGCCGCGACCTGCCGCAGGGTGACGGCGTCGAGCCCCTGCCTGGCCGCGAGCCCGCAGACCGCCGCCGCGATCTGCTCCCGCCGCTCCTGGTGATCGACCTTCTTCGGCATCACACCTCCTTTTACAATGCAAGTGTATTGCATCGCGCGCGGAGGTCAACGGCGGAGATGTTCCCCTTGTGCGGGCACGGGTTTTCCGCCGCGGGCGTCACACGACCCGCGGCGGAGGTGGACCGGGGTCAGTCGCGGGGCTGTTCGGCGAGGAAGCGCTCGAACTCCGCGCCCAGCTCGTCCGCGCTCGGCACCGGCTCGCCCTCGGCGATCAGCAAGTTCTGCGTGCTCTCGGCGTAGGCGTCGTACTGCTGCTCCAGCGCCTCGACCACCTGCATGACCTCCGCGGATTCGGCCACCTGGCGGGTGATCTCCGCGTCGGTCCGCTTGGCCGTCTCGCGGAGGGCGTCGGTGCCCAGGACCAGGCCGGTCGCGGCCGTCACCGCCTCCAGCAGGCCGACCGCCGCGGTGGGGTAGGTGGTCTGGGCGAGGTAGTGCGGCACGTAGGCGGCGAAGCCCAGGGCGTCGTGGCCCGCCTCCCCGAGGCGCAGTTCCAGCAGGGCGGAGAGGTTGCCCGGCACCTGCACGCGGCTGAACGGGGCCTTCTCGGCGACCAGTTCCGGCCGGGTGGCGTGGGAGATGACCGACAGCTCGCGGGTGTGCGGGACGGCCATCGGGATGCCGTGGCCGCCCACGGTCAGCCGCACCCCCCACCGCTCGACCAGCGTGCGCACGGCGGCCACGACGGCCTCCCAGCGGCGGTCCGGTTCCGGGCCGGTCAGCAGCAGGAACGGGGTGCCCGCCGCGTCGTGCACCAGGTGGACCGCCAGTTCGGGGGCGGCGTAGTCCTGCCAGTGGTCGGTGTCGAAGGTCATCGGGGGGCGGCGGGCGCGGTAGTCGATCAGGTCGTCGACGTCGAAGCGGGCGATCACCCGGTGCTCGTGGACCTCCAGGAGGTGCTCGACCAGCGTGGACCCGGCCGAACCGGCGTCCATGAAGCCGTCGAAGTGGTGCAGCAGGACCGTCCCGTCCAGGTCGGGGACGTCGGAGTCGACCTCGAACAGCTCGTCCGGGCTCTGTGCCACCTGGTACCTCCCACGCCATCACCTGCACCTGTCCTGGAAGGTCAGCGCTGCGGGGGCACCCGGTATTCCCGAGGTCGGGCGGAAGATCGGGCGGTTCCGGGGATCGGGCGTGTGGCGTGGGTGACACGGACAGGGGTGGGGTGGGGGCTTAGCCTGGGCGGGTCCGGGGTGTCAGCTCAGCGGGGAGCGTGTCGTGGCGGTCGTGGCGGTCGGTGGGCGTGAGTTGACCTACGTGCGGCGTGGGGCCGGTGAGCCGCTGCTGCTGATCCAGGGGATGGCCGGGCACCACGGGCTGTGGGGCGAGGAGTTCCTGTCCCTGCTCGCCCGGGACTTCGACGTGGTGGCGTTCGACCACCGCGGGGTCGCCGGGGGCGGGCGGGTCGACGAGCCGTTCGGCGTGCGCGACCTCGCCGAGGACGCCGTGGGGGTCCTCGACGGGCTGGGCTGGGAGTCGGCGCACGTGCTGGGGATCTCCCTCGGCGGGATGGTGGCCCAGGAGCTGGTCGTGGCGCACCCGGAGCGGGTGCGGTCGCTGGTCCTGGGCTGCACCTACGCCGGGCCCGACGGCGGGGCGCTCGACGGGCCGGGGCCGGTCCGGATGATGACCGCCGCCGCCACCCGCGACGTCAGCAAGTCCCTGCGGGCGGGGTACGAGGCGAACCTGTCCCCCGAGTTCCGGGCGGACGAGGCCGAGTTCGAGCGGTTCGTCGAGGCCGTGCTCTCCGAGCAGGTGCCCGCGCCGGTGATCGCCCTGCAGATGCAGGCCGCGTTGCAGCACGACTCGGTGGCGGGGCTGGCCGACGTCCGGGCCTCGACCCTGGTGATCCACGGGACCGAGGACGAGATGATCACCCCCAAGAACGGCGACCACGTCGCGAGCCTGATCCCGGGGGCCCGGCTGGAGGTCTTCGAGGGGGTCGGGCACCTGTTCTGGTGGGAGCGGCCCGAGCGGACGGCCGAGCTGGTGCGGGAGCACGCGCTGGGCCGCTGAACCGCGCGACCGCCACCGGCCGGGGAGGCCGGTGGCGGTCGGTGGGTCACTTCTTGCGCTGCTTCTTCTCCCGCACGCGGACCGAGATGCGGACCGGGCTGCCGGTGAAGCCGAACTGCTCGCGCAGCTTGCGCTCGATGAACCTGCGGTAGCCCGCCTCCAGGAACCCGCTGGTGAACAGCACGAACGTGGGCGGGCGGGTCTGCGCCTGGGTGGCGAAGAGGATCTTGGGCTGCTTGCCGCCGCGGACCGGGGGCGGGGTGGCCGCGATCAGGTCGGCCAGCCACGAGTTGAGCTGCCCGGTGGAGATGCGGGTGTCCCACGAGTCCAGGGCGTTGCGCAGGGCCGGGGCCAGCTTGCGGACCGCCCGGCCGGTCAGCGCCGAGACGTTGACCCGCTCGGCCCACGGCACGCGGACCAGGCCGCGGTCGAGTTCCTTCTCAAGCTGGTTGCGGCGGTCCTCGTCGACCAGGTCCCACTTGTTGAAGGCGAGCACGCAGGCGCGGCCCGACTCCACCACCATCGTCAGCACCCGCAGGTCCTGCTCGGCGATCGGCTCCGCCGCGTCGAGCAGCACGATCGCCACCTCCGCGGACTCGATGGCTGCCTTGGTGCGCAGCGACGCGTAGTACTCGGTGCCGCTGGCGAAGTTGACCCGCTTGCGCAGTCCCGCGGTGTCGACGAAGCGCCAGAGCTGGTCGTCCAGCTCCACCAGGGAGTCCACCGGGTCGACCGTGGTGCCCGCGACCGAGTCCACCACCGAGCGGTTCTCGCCGGTCAGCCGGTTCATCAGGCTCGACTTGCCCACGTTGGGCTTGCCGACCAGGGCCACCCGGCGGGGGCCGCCGACGGCACCGAAGCGCTCCCGGGGGGTCTCCGGGAGGGCCTTGAGGATGGCGTCGAGGAGGTCGCCGGAGTTGCGGCCGTGCAGGGCGCTGACCGGGAACGGCTCGCCCAGGCCCAGGGACCACAGGGCGGCCGTGTCGGCCAGCAGGCGGTCGTCGTCGACCTTGTTGGCGACCAGGATGACCGGCTGCTTGGAGCGGCGCAGGACCTTGGCCACGGCCTCGTCGGTGGTGGTGGCCCCGACCGTGGCGTCGACCACGACGACCACCGCGTCGGCGTGCTGCATGGCGTACTCGGCCTGGGCGGCGATGGCGCCGGGCAGGCCCTCCAGGCCCGGTTCCCAGCCGCCGGTGTCCAGGACGGTGAAGCGCTTGCCCGCCCACAGCGCGTCGTAGGCGACCCGGTCGCGGGTCACGCCGGGGATGTCCTGCACCACCGCCTCCCGGCGGCCGAGGATGCGGTTGACCAGGGTGGACTTGCCCACGTTCGGTCGTCCGACGATCGCCAGGACGGGTACGGCCACCGCGTCGTCGGCCGCGTCCTCGTCGAAGGAGTCGGCCAGGGCGGCCCAGTCGGACTCGTCGGACCAGGTGCCGTCGAGCACACCGTCTGGATCAGTCATCGTGTCGCCTTGTTCTGCTGGGACGAGGGCTGGCGCCGCTCGTCGAGTTCGCGCACCAGGTCCGCGAGGCGGCCCCGGATGGTCTCGGTGGCCCGGGTCAGGCCGGTGCGCCCCTTGCCGACCTCCAGGTCGAACGGCTCGCCGACCAGCAGGTCGACGACGGGGCGCAAGCGCCGCGGGGAGCCCGCGGGCCGGTGCGTGCCGCGGCTGGCGACCGGCAGGACGCGCGCCCCGGTGGTGCGCACCAGCCAGGCCGCGCCCTGCTCGGCGGCGGACACGTTGCCCGCGCCGCGGGTGCCCTCGGGGAAGACGCCGACCAGGCCGCCACCGCGCAGCACGCGCACGGCGGACATCAGCGGCGCCCGGTCCGGGGTGCCGCGGCGCACCGGGATCTGCCCGATGCCGCGCAGCGCCCCACCGAGCGGGCCGCGGAACAGCTCGCTCTTGACCAGGAACACCGAGCGGCGCGGCAGCATTCCGAAGATGAGCTGCGGTTCCATCAGGGAGCTGTGGTTGGCGACCAGCACGACCGGCCCGGCGGGCGGCACCCGGTCGCGGTGGTGCACCCGGGTGCGGAACGCCGGGCGGTGCAGGTGGCGGGCCGCGAGCCTGGCGAGGTCGTGCAGCCGGGGCAGGGCGTCGGGCGGCAGGTCCGGGGCCTGCTCGCGGCTCACCGCTCGGCCCCGCACAGGCCGCGGTCGCGCACGATCTCCAGCAGTTGGGCCAGCACGGCGTCGATGCCCAGGTCGGTGGTGTCGACCTCGACGGCGTCGACCGCGGGCCGCAGCGGGGACACCGCGCGGGTGGAGTCGAAGGTGTCGCGGCGCTGCACGTCGGCCTTGGTGGCGTCCACAGTGGAGACGCGCCCCTCGGCGGAGTCCTGCGCGGTGCGCCGGGCGGCGCGGGCGTCGGCGGAGGCGGTGAGGTAGACCTTGAGCGGGGCCTCCGGGGCGACGACGGTGCCGATGTCGCGGCCCTCGACGACGATGCCGCCCAGGGTGGCGCGGCTCTCGCCGATGATCCGCCGCTGCCGGGAGACCAGCAGGTCGCGCACCCCGGCGACCGCCGACACCGCGGACACCGCGGCGGTGACCTCGGGCCCGCGGATCTCCGCGTCGACCGGTTCGCCGCCCAGCAGCACCGCCGACTCGCCGGGGTCGGTGCCGATGCCCAGGTCGACGCCCTCGGCCACGCGCAGCACGGCCGCGCTGTCGGCGGGGTCCACCCCGGCGCGCAGGACGGCCAGCGTCACCACCCGGTACATCGCCCCGGTGTCGAGGTAGCCGGCCCCCAGCGCCCTGGCCAGCCCGCGGGCCACGGTGGACTTGCCGGTGCCCGAGGGTCCGTCCATGGCGACGACCCCGCGCAGTTCACCCTGTCCCACCGCTGCCGCTCCCCTCGTCCGACCGGCCACTCCGACTGGCCGCGCAGCGCCCCATTCTGCCTGCCCACCCCACCCGGGGGACCCCGCGCCCCTCCCAGCGGGCCTGCCACCGCCCTCTCGACCGGAGCAGATCGGAGACTTCCCGTGCGACGACAGGTATCCCTGTGGGGCGTGGCGGCAGGCGGGACCCGGTGCGGTGCGCGACCCAGGGCCTGCCCTCAACCTGCTCAGCCAACCCCGGAACCGGCGGCCCGGCTATCCAACTGCCCGGGTGGGCGAATGCGCCCGGCGGCCAACCAGCCACCCTCGCAACCGGCGGCCCGGCTACGCCCCTGCCCGGGTGGGTGGATGTGTTTGGTCGGGGGTGGCGATCATGTGCAAGCCTGTCCTGGCGGTGGGGCATCCCTTCAGCCCCACCCTGTCACGCTGGGCCACATGATCGCCGTAGGGGCCCCGGCCAAGCACATCCACCCAGCCGGGCACCCCCACACAAAGACCGGCGGGGTGGTCGAGGACCCGGCGACCCGACGCGGCCGCGGCGGTGTGAGCCGCGCCGGTCACCCGCCTCACGCGGTCACGCGCTCCGGGAGGGCGTGTTCGCGGGCGTGCTGGTCGAGGAGGCACTCGAGCTTGCGCCGAGTGTCGGAGTGGCGGTGCGGGATGTGCAGGAACATGCGGATCTGTTCCGGGCCGTCCAACTGCCAGGAGTGGGTGTCGAAGACCAGACGCCCGACGGTGGGATGATTGACCTCTTTGTGGCGCATTCTGGAGTCGAGCACCTCGTGGCTGTACCAGAGCGCGGCGAACTGCGGGCTCCGTTCGCACAGAGTGGTGACCACATTGTTGAAGAGCGGGTCGTCGTAGTGCCCCGCGGCGCTGATGCGGAACTGGGCTACGGCCATTCGGGCCATCAGTTCCGGCTCGGCGTAGCGCGACCAGATCTCGGGGTTGGTGAAGAAGCTGATCAATAGATTGCGGTCGTCGGGGGTGAACCCGAAGACCAGCGCGGCCGAGGCGTTGAACCCGAGCAGGTTCCACAGGCTGTCGACCACCAGCGCCGGGCTGGGCAGGCACTCGTCCACCACGTGCCGCAGGTCGACGGTCGTGCGCTCCCCCACGGCGACCGTCGGCTGCGGCGGGGTTATCCCCAACAACTGGTACAGGTAGCGGACTTCCGACCGGTCCAGGCACAGCGCCCGGCCGATCGCCCTGGCCACCGATTCCGACACGTTGATGTCGCGGCCCTGTTCGAGCCAGGTGTACCAGGACGTGCCGATGCCCGCGAGCACGGCGACCTCCTCGCGGCGCAGACCGGGCGTGCGCCGCCTGCCCGCCGAAACGGACAACCCGAAATCAGTCGGCGATAATCGTGAACGCCGGGTCTTCAGGAAGTGCCCCAACTCTTCCCGCTGCCGACTGTTTCCCCCACTTTTTGCCATGCGACCGAGCATCACCCCCGGAACGGGCGCTTGTCAAGCCGCAGTGCATCTGGTAATCGAACGATCACCAGGTGTGTTTAAGTTTGCACAGCAATCACAATCGGCCCACGACCGTCCGCCGGGGCCAATGATAAATGACTGTCCGTTCGATTTGTTATTCGCGCGTCACAATCGACACACAGCGGTGACGGGAATGGGGTTCAGCGGGTGCGGCGCATCGTCTGAACGGCCCAGAGCACGACCGCGGCCAGCGCCAGGGCGGCGCCGACGAGGCACACGGCGGGCCAGCCCGCGGCGGCGTAGGCCGCCCCGGACAGGGCCGAGCCCGCCGCGCCGCCGAGGAAGTAGGTGCCGGTGTAGGCCATGGTGATGCGGCTGCGCGCCTCCGGACGCAGCGCGTACACGGTGCCCAGGTTCGTCACCTGCACGCCCTGCACGGCCAGGTCGAGCAGCAGCACGCCGACGACCAGCGCCACCGGCCAGGTGCCGCCGCCGAGGGCGAGCACACCCCAGCTGAGCAGGAGCAGCACCAGCAGCGTGCCGGTGGTGGCCTTCTCCCAGCCGCGGTCGAGGAACCGGCCGGTGACCCTGGCGGCGTAGGCGCCGATCGCGCCGAGCAGCCCGAACGCGCCGATCACCGCCTCGCCGAACCGGTACGGCTCCCCCGCCAGCAGGAACGCCGAGGACGCCCAGAACGCGCTGAACCCGGCGAAGCACAGGAACCCGTAGGCGCAGCGCAGCCGCAGCACCGGTTCCTCGCGGACGATCGACACGACCGAGCGCAGCAGCGCCGGGTACCGCATCCGGGTGGCCACCGGCACGTCCGGCAGGGTCCGGTGCAGCACGACGGCGAGCACCACCATCAGCACGGCCGCGACCAGGTAGACCGCCCGCCAAGTGCCCGCGACCCCGGCGATGAGCCCGCCGCCGGTGCGCGCCAGCAGGACCCCGACGAGGACCCCGCTCATCACCGTCCCGGTGACCCGGCCGCGCTGCCGGTCGTCGGCGAGCGTGGCCCCGAAGGCGACCATCAGCGGCGCCACGACCGCGGACACGCCCAGCACCGCCGAGATCGCCGTCAGCACCCCGACCGACGGGGCGAACGCGGACGCGGCCTGCACGGCGGCGACCACCGAGAGCAGGGTGACGACCAGCCGCCTGCGGTTGAGCACGTCCGCCAGCGGCACCACCAGCGCCAGCCCGAGGGCGTACCCGGCGGTGGTGACGGTGACCAGCAGCGCCGCGGTGGCACTGCCCACGCCGAACTCGGCGGCGATGGCGGTGAGCAGCGGCTGGGCGTAGTAGATGTTCGCCACCGCCAGCCCGCCCGCGACGGCGAACAACGCGACCATCCGCTCCGACATCCCCGCCCCCGGCTCGGCGCGACGGGGTGCGGACGCTGTCTTCGCCACGGGACCTCCACGGAGATGGACTTCAAACCCCGATCATCCCGCCCCCGGGGACCGCCGTGCCAGGCCGCGCCGAACCCCCCACCCGGTGGTACCAGTACCGCCGGGGGCAGTTTGCGCTGCCGGGTGGTCCGGCGACCGACAGTGATCGAACCGGTCCGCTATGTCCGAATAGGACCTTCGGACCCGGGGCCGAACGGGCGCGTGCTCACCCCGCCGAACGCCGCACCCGCCTGCTGATCGCGCAGGTGAGCCGGGCGGTGCAGGTGCGCCGGTCGTCCTCGTCGGTGATGACGACCTCGTAGGTGGCGCTGGAGCGGCCCTCGTGCAGGGCCGTGGCGACCCCGGTCACCAGCCCCGAGGCGACCCAGCGGTGGTGGGTGCACGACAGGTCGAGCCCGACCGCCTGCCCGCCGGGGCCCGCGTGCAGCCAGGCCGCGAAGGACCCCAGCGTCTCGGCGAACGCGGCGTTCGCGCCGCCGTGCATGATCCCGACCGGCTGCCGGTTCCCGGTGACCGGCATCGTGCCGACGACCAGGCCCGGCCTGCACTCGACGATCACGATGCCGAGCTTGGTGATCAGTTGCTCGGTGGCGTAACCGGGCTGCACCTCGACCGGGAACAGTTCTGCGGTCACCGAAACCTCCAGGGGCTCTGTCCCAGATCGACGGACGCGTCCGGGGAGGCAAGGCTATGTACGCGCCGCCGCCCGCCCGCCACGGGTTGTGGCGCGGGTCACGGTGGTGCTGGGAGTACCCGTATGGCCTTGCCCCGTACAAACCGACGCAGGCAACGGGGCCGCCGGTCCTGTTAGCGTCGCACCAGCAGCCCGCCAGTGCAGCCGGACACCGGCTCCCGGTCGCTGCCACCACCTCACTTCCCCTGACCCACCTAGGCGTTCGCGCGCCGTTGGGAGTTCCACCCATGACCAAACCCGCCTTAGCGCACACCACTGTGGACGACCACCTCGGTGACGGCGCCAAGCGCTTCTTCTCCGCCGGGTACAAGCGCGTCGAGTACACCTTCGGCCCGGTCTCGGCCCTGGTGCTGGACCCGGCCGCGGCCTCGGTCGGCACGCACGTCGGCTTGGGCTACCCGGCCGACTGGTCGAAGAAGTCCGCCGGTGTGGACCTGCGCCCGCACCTGAGCACGATCGACGCGATCCTGTTCGGCGTGCAGCTCAGCGAGCTGGTCCTGGTGCGCGCGTTCCTGCCCACCCCGGAGCAGCACCGGGCGATGTGGGTGCGGAAGGTGGTGATCCGGGCCGGGCAGAGCCCCGAGGAGGACCTGCGCGAGCTGGGCCTGGCCGCGCGGCTGGTGTCCACCCGCGAGGAACCGGGTTCGCTGTGCGGCACGGTGTCGGTGGTGGACTGCGCCGTCGGGTCGATGCGGGTGCGCTGCGAGGTCGAGCACTCCGGCGGCGAGGTCCGCCCCGGCCGCGACACCTACGGCAGCCCGGACGTGCTGCTCGGCCCGGCCGCGAGCCGCTACTACGGCACCGGCTTCACCCGCGGCGGGCACCGCATCGACGACCTGGTGCTGGACCTGCCCGCGCTGCGCGCCACCGCCGCGGTGGAGCTGACCCCGGCGGGTGCCGAGGACGGCATCGAGGGCGCCTACCAGCCCGCGACCACCATGGTCGACGCGTTCGCCACCGGCCTGCAACTGGGCCAGGTGCTGCTCTACGAGCTGGACTCCATGCGCCGCAGCGCGAGCAACACGCTGTGGATGCGCAGCACCACCCTCCAGGTCACCCACCCCGTCCGCCCGGTCGTCGGACCGCTGCCGCTGCTGACCGAGCTGCGCGAGCCCAACCTGATCGAGATGGGCGGCGGCGTGTGGCGCACCGCCGACATCGTCGCCGAACTCGGCGGCGTGCGGTTCACCTGCGCGGTCGCGCACTCGCTGCCGCGCGGCGTCTGAGAAACCCCCAGCCCCACCAGAAGAGGAAACCCATGAAGCTCGCCATCTCCGGCACGTACTCCTCCGGCAAGACCCTCACCTCCTACGCGCTGTCGCACTACATCGGCATCGAGCGCACCCGGGCGCGCACCATGCGCGAGCTGCTGCCGTTCGCGGTGCCCGGCAAGACCCTGGAGCAGTGCAACGGCGCGGAGCTGATCCAGCTCATCGTGCGCAGGCACGTCGAGCGCGTCACCCACGAGAGCCACCTGGTCAACGGCTTCGTCTCCGACGGGTCCTCGCTGCAGGAGTGGCTCTACGGCGCGGTGCGGGTGATCGTCGGCATCAACCCCAACGACTCGGTGCACCTCAGCGACGTCGAGACCGTGGAGAAGACCCCGGAGATGCTGTTCTTCGAGCAGGTCATGGACCAGCTCGGCGTGGCCATCAAGGAGCACGTGAAGAACACCTACGACGCGTTCGTGCACCTGCCCAACGAGCTGGAGCTGGCCAAGGACGGGCACCGCCCGGTCAACGAGCGGTTCCGGCGGCTGGCCGACGAGGGCATCGCCAAGGCCATCGACGAGCTGGGCATCCCCCGCCACGTCATCGGCGGCACCCTCGTGCAGCGGCTCAACGGCATCGTCGACACCTTCGACTTCACCCCGGTGATGGACGTGCACACCGCCATCGAGAAGGCGCAGCAGGAGTACAAGGCGGTCGACATGACCATCGAGACCGACCGCGCCTGGGCCGTCGGCTCCGCGGTCTGACGCCCCCCAGAAAGAACGACAGCCAGCAGAAGCAGAGGAGACACCGCCATGGGGCGTGCCGCAGTCCTCACCGGCATCGGCTCCACCGTGCCCGAGCAGGTCGTCACCAACGACGCGCTGGCCGCGCGGATGGACACCTCCGACGAGTGGATCCGCTCGCGGACCGGCATCCGCGAACGGCGCCGGGTCGGGATCGGCACCGCGACCAGCGACCTGGCCGTGGAGGCCGGGCGCCGGGCGCTGAAGTCGGCGGGCGTGGAGTCCGTCGACGCGCTGGTCCTGGCCACCACCACCCCGGACCACCCGTGCCCGGCGACCGCGCCCACCGTGGCGAGCGGGCTCGGGCTCGGCCCGATCCCGGCGTTCGACGTCGCCGCGGTGTGCTCCGGGTTCCTCTACGCCATGGCCACCGCGGCCGGGCTGATCTCGCTGGGCACCGCGGAGCGGGTGCTGGTGGTGGGCGCGGAGGCGTTCACCACCATCATCGACCCGGACGACCGCAACACCGCGCCGATCTTCGGCGACGGCGCCGGGGCGGTCGTGCTCACCGCCGGGCACCAGTCCGACCGGGGCGCGCTGCTGGCGTTCGACCTCGGCGCGGACGGCGACCTGGCCGACCTGATCGTCGTGCCCGCCGGGGGGTCGCGGCAGCGCACGTCCGGGGTGGAACCGGGGCCGACCGACCACTTCATGAAGATGCAGGGCAGGACGGTGTTCGTCAACGCCGTCAACCGGATGACCGAGTCGTCGCGGACCGTGCTGCGCCGCACCGGCTGGGACCCCGGTTCGGTCGACTGGCTGGTCGGCCACCAGGCCAACGTGCGCATCCTGCACGCGGTGGCCGACCAGCTCGACCTGCCCGAGGAGCGGGCGTTCGTCAACGTCGACAGCTACGGCAACACCGCCGCCGCCTCCATCCCGCTGGCCCTCGACGACGCCGCGCGCGCCGGGCGGCTGGCCCCCGGCGACCGGGTGGTGCTGACCGCGTTCGGCGGCGGCGCCACCTGGGGCGCCATCGCCCTGGAATGGCCTGACCTGGCCGCCCTGTAAGCAGAAGAACACCAAGGGGAGTCGCACATGGACACCACTGTCAACACCCGGGTCGTCGAGCTGGTCGCCGCGAAGGCGGAGCTGCCGGTCGCCGAGCTGGGGCTGGAGCGCACCTTCGAGGACATCGGCCTCGACTCGCTGCACCTGATGGAGATCGCGCTGTGGATGCAGAAGGAGTACGGGGTCGTCATCCCCGAGGGCGACCTGCGCCACGACCAGCCGCTCGGCGAGGCGCTGGCCTACCTCGACGCCAAGACCCGCTGACCGTGGCGCGCGGCCTGGCCTTCTTCGACGTCGACGGCACGCTGATCACCGTCACCAGCATCTTCCGGTTCCTGGCCTTCGACCTGGCCGAGCGCGGCCACCCGCCGTCGGAGTTCGACGCGCGGCTGGCGGCGCTGGGCGCGCTCAAGGCGGCCGGGGCGAGCCGCGAGGAGGCCAACCGGGCCTTCTTCGCCAACTTCGCGGGCCGCCCGGTCGAGGAGCTGGCGGCGGTGGGCAGGCGGTGGTTCGACGCCGAGCGCGCCGCGGGCGGGCTGTTCGTGCCGTCGGCGCTGGCCAGGCTGCGCGCCCACCGGGCGGCGGGCGAGGCGGTGGTGCTGCTGTCCGGCTCGTTCCCGCCGTGCCTGCGCCCGCTGGCCCGGCACGTGCTCGCCGACGTGGTGCTGTGCACCGAACCGGAGGTGCGCGACGGCCGCTACACCGGCGCGGTCGCGCACCCCGTCGTCGGCGCGCGCAAGGCCGTGGCCGCGCGGGAACTGGCCTGGGAGCGCGGGGTCGACCTGGCCGACTGCACCGCCTACGGCGACCACGACTCCGACCTGCCGGTGCTGGAGCTGGTCGGGCACCCGGTCGTCGTCGGCGACGACCCGGTGCTCGCCGCGCACGCCGACCGGCGCGGCTGGGACCGCCTCCCGCTCGCGGTGCCCGCCCCGTGACCCACGACAACACCGCATGACAACCACAGACACACGCACAAACACGAGGAAAACCAGATGAGCGAGCGCATGACCGTCATGCGGACCACCGCGGCCGGGGAGGCGGGGGCGGTGTTCGCCGCCGCCGAGGTGGACCGGCCCACGCCGCTGCCGACCGAGGTGCTGGTGAAGGTGCACGCGGCCGGGGTGAACCCGGTGGACTGGAAGGTCCGCGGCGGGGTGTTCCCGCCCGGCGGCCTCGGCGCCCACCCGTTCGTGCAGGGCTGGGACGTCGCGGGCACGGTCGAGGCCGGTCCCCGGGTGACCCGCTTCTCCCCCGGCGACGAGGTCTTCGGCCTGCTGTGGTTCCCCCGGCAGGCCGGGGCGTACGGCGAGTACGTGACCGCCCCGGCCCGGCAGTTCGCCCGCAAGCCCGCCGGGCTGAGCATGGTCGAGGCGGGGGCGCTGCCGATGGCGGGCCTGACCGCCTGGCAGACCCTGGTCGACGTGGCCGGGATCGGCGCGGGCAGCAAGGTGCTGGTCACCGCCGCCGCGGGCGGGGTGGGGCACCTGGCCGCGCAGATCGCGCACGCCCGCGGCGCCATCGTCACCGGCACCGCCCGCTCCGCCAAGCACGACTTCCTCGCCTCCCTGGGCGTGGACGACGCCGTCGACTACACGCAGGTCGAGGTCGGGCAGACCGTGCGCGACCAGGACGTGGTGCTCGACCTGCTCGGCGGCCCGCACACCATCCCGCTGCTGGACACCCTGCGCCCGGGCGGGCTGCTGATCCTGACCATCGGTGTGATCAGCCCCGAGCTGGCCGCCGCCGCCGAGGCGCGCGGGGTGCGGGTCAGCCCGTTCCTCGTCGAACCCGACCACCAGGGCCTGGAGGCGCTGGCGCGGATGGTCGACCGCGGCGACCTGCGGGTGCACGTCGACCAGGTGTTCCCGCTGGCCGAGGTGGCCAAGGCGCACGAGGTCGGCGAGTCCGACCGCACCACCGGGAAGCTCGTGCTCAGCGTCGCCCGCTGAGCACCCGGTCTCGTCCGAAACCCCGCTCACCCGAGGAGTTCTCGTGTCCACACCCGCGGCGCGGCGCGCCACACCCCTGATCACCCTCATCGCGGTCTGCGTCTCCTGCGGGCTGCTGCCCGCCTCGCTCACCGGCACCTCCATCGCCCTGCCCGCCATCAGCTCCGACCTCGGCGCCGCCCTGGTCAGCCTCCAGTGGGTCGTCAACGCCTACAACCTGGCCTTCGCCGGGGTCATGCTGGCCGCGGGCGCGCTGGCCGACCTGCTGGGCCGCAAGCGGATGTTCGGCGCGGGCCTGGTCGTGTTCGTCGCCTGCACCGCCGGTGTGGGCCTGGTGTCGGACATCGTCACCATCGACGTCCTGCGCGCGGTCGCGGGCATCGGCGCCGCCATGGTGCTGACCGCGGGCTCGGCGCTGCTCGCGCAGGCCTACAGCGGCCCGGCGCAGATGAAGGCGTTCGGCGCGCTCGGGTCCTCCTTCGGCCTCGGGCTGGCGCTCGGCCCGTCCACCTCCGGCATCCTGGTCGACCTGTGGGGCTGGCGGTCGGTGTTCTTCGTGCACGCGGCGATCGCGCTGGCCGTGCTGGTGGCCCTGCCGTCGCTGCGCGAGTCGCGCGACCCGGAGGCCACCGGGGTCGACTGGAAGGGCACCACCACGTTCAGCGGTGGGCTCGTCGCGCTGACCCTGGCGCTGGTGGAGGGCCCGCAGCGCGGCTGGGCCGACCCGCTGGTGCTGGCCCTGTTCGCGGTGTTCGCCGTGCTCATCGCCGGGTTCGTGGTGGTGGAGCGGGCGCAGGTGCGGCCGATGTTCGACCTGAACCTGTTCCGCCAGCCCAAGTTCGTCGCGGTGTGCCTGATGCCGGTGCTGCTGGCGTTCGGGTTCGTCTGCCTGCTGGTGTTCCTGCCGTCGTTCTTCATCGGCATCGCCGGGATGGGCCCGCAGCAGGCCGGGCTGACCATGCTGCTGCTGACCGTGCCGGTGCTGGTGTTCCCGGTGATCGCGGGCGCGGTGGTCAAGGTGGTGCCCACGCACGTGCTGCTCGGCCTGAGCCTGGTCCTGGTCGCCGCGGGCGCCGCCTGGCTGACCACGATCGACCGCGACGCCGCCACCGCCACCCTGATCGGCCCGCTGCTGGTCATCGGCACCGGCGTCGGCATCTCCTTCGGCCTGCTCGACGGCGCCGCGATCGGCACCGTGGACCCGGCCCGGGCGGGCATGGCCGCGGGCATGTTCAACACCATGCGCCTCACCGGTGAGGCGGTGGCCATCGCGGGCATGGGGTCGCTGCTGGTCACCCTCACCCAGGGCAGGCTCGCCGACGGCATCGCCGCCTACCCCGGCACCGGCGAGGTCGGCGAGGTCGCCAACGACCTGGCCCAGGGCCAGCTCGGCGAGGTCGCCGCCACCGTCCCGGAGGCCACCCGCGGCGGGTTCGTCGAGTTCGCCGCCACCGCCTACACCGGCGCCTTCCACACCGTCCTGTGGATCCTGGCCGCGGTCTGCGCCGTCGGCGCCCCGGTGATCGTGCTCATGCTGCGCGAGCGCGCCACCACCCCGTCCCCCGAGGCCGACGCCGCGCTCCCCGCCGCGTCCTGACCTCCCCGACCCAGGAGCAAGCCGATGAGACAGTCCTTACCCGTCCTCGTGGTGGGCGCGGGCCCGGTCGGGCTCACCGCCGCCGCCGAACTGGCCCGCCGCGGCGTCCCGGTCCGGCTGGTCGACAAGGCCGACGGGCCCAGCCCGCTGACCAAGGCCCTGATGGTGTGGCCGCGCACCCTGGAGGTCTTCCGCCTCCTCGGCGGCGCCGAGCACATCAACAGCCGCGGCCTCCCGGTCGAGTCGTTCCGCTACTACTCCGACGCCAAGCAGATCTGCCGCATCCCGTTCGGCCGGGAAACCCAACCGGCGGTCATCACCCAGCCGGACGTGGAAGCCCTGCTGCGCAAGGCCCTCGCCGACGCGGGCGGCACCATCGAGTGGTCCACCACGCTGTCGACCCTCGCCCAGGACGACGACGGCGTCACCGCCACCCTGCTCGGCCCGGACGGCCGGGAGTCCACGGAGCGCTTCGCCTACCTGGTCGGCGCCGACGGCGCGAGCAGCCTGGTCCGCAAGCAGGTCGGCCTGGAGTTCCAGGGCGCCACCTACGCCAACGTCTTCATCCTCGCCGACGTCGCCGTCGACGGCGACCTCCAGCGCGACGCCGTGCACTACTACTGCTCGGGTGCGGGCATCCTGGTCATGGTCCCGCTCTACAACGGCCGCTTCCGCGTCTTCACCGCGGGCCCGCCCGGGATGCGGCCGGAGGACCTGACTGAAGAGGTCCTCCAAGAGTACGTCGACCGCCGCGGCCCCGGCGGCCTGCGCCTGCACGACGTGTCCTGGAAGACCACGTTCAACATCCACGCCCGCCACACCGAGAAGTTCCAGGTCGGCCGCGTCTTCCTGGCGGGCGACTCCGCCCACGTGCACAGCCCCGCGGGCGGCCAGGGCCTCAACACGGGAGTCACCGACGCGCACAACCTGGCGTGGAAGATGGCCTTGGTCCACCGGGGCGCGGCCACCCCGGCCCTGTTCGACAGCTACGGCGTCGAACGCGCCGCGGTGGCGGCGGCGGTCGTCAAGCAGGCCGAGGTCCAGACCAAGGCGTGGATGCTGAAGAAGAAGTGGCAGTCGGTCGCCCGGGACGTGGCGGCGGGCCTGGCGCAGAAACTCGGCCTGTTCGACCGCTACTACTCCCCGTGGCTGGCGGGCCTGACCAACTCCTACCCGGAGAACCTCGCCGTGTCCGGCCCGGTCGCCCGCCGCGCGGGCACCGCCCGCGACCGGATCCTCAGCGGCCACCTCCTGCCCGCGCACGACGTCCGGGTGGGTTCGGAGGTGGCGGGCCTGCGCGCCTCGATGCCCATCGACCGCTACACCCTCCTGGTCTGCCTCCCCGACCCCTCCCTGGGCCGCTCGGCCCAGGCGGCGGTCGACGGCCTGCTGGCCACCCACCCGGACCTCCTGACCATCCGAGTCCTCACCGGCGACGGGGTCCTCACGGACAACCCGCGCCTGGGCTGGCCGGCATCGAGCCAGTCGAAGCTGTTCAGCCCCAAGGGCTTCACGGTCGCACTGGTCCGCCCGGACGGCTACGTGGCCGCCGTGGACACCACCCCCGACCTGCCCACCCTGCGCACCCACCTGACCACCATCGCCGTCCCCGCCGCACCGGCACACAAGGAGAAGACCGCATGACCAGCGTCACCGTCCGCGACACCGCCACCACCATCCAGGAGTTCTTCACCCGCTTCGGCGCGGGCGACGTCCCCGGCATGGTGGAACTGTTCGCCACCCCCGTGGACTTCGCCGTCGCGGGCGCCGAGGACGTCGTCCCGTGGACCGGCACCCGCACCGACCACCCGGCCGTGACCGAGTTCCTCCGCATCGCCACCGAGGACATCGCCACGGAGAAGTTCGACATCGACAAGATCATCGTCGACGGCCAGGACGGGGTGGTGCTGGGATCGTTCGCCCACCGGATCACCCGCACGGGCAAGCTCTTCGAGAGCACCTTCGTCCTGCACGTCGTGGTCACCGACGGCCTGATCACCAAGTACCACATGTTCGAGGACAGCCACGGCGCCGCCCAGGCCTGGAGCTAGTCGGGTCTTCCCCCGGGAGCCTCACCGATCCCCTGGCCCGAGGTTCCCGGGGTGGAGGAAGCGGGCTCTGGTCTCCGATCGCGGAGGCCAGAGCCCGCTTTGCTCGTCGGGTTTCCCACGACAAGTGGGAAGCGGACGTCTCACGCGGTCGCCCGTACGGCCCCTGTCGCAGGCGCAGGGGTGGGGGCATCCTTGGCGTTCGGCGCGCACTCGCGCCCACACGGCCCCCAGCACCGCCGGATGGAGATCAACGATGATCAACCCGTTCCGCACCGCCGCAACCGTTCTGGTGTCAGCCGCCTGCGCCTCGGCGCTGCTCGTACTGGGCCCGGCCGCCCCGGCCTCGGCCGGGGTGCTCGACGTGACCTGCACCCCACCCAGCAGCGAGACCGTCGCCTTCACCCCGCCGCTGACCATGACCCCGCAAACCGTCACCGTCAACACCTCGACGCAGTACGGGCCGTGCGTGTCGGCGAGCAACCCCGCCCTGACCTCCGGCACCCGCACCAACACCAGCTCGGCCCCGGGCCAGACCTGCCTCGAACTGCTGACCAACGGGACCACCACCTTCACCATCACCTGGAACACCGGCCAGACCTCGACCATCTCCGCCAACCGCACCTCCACCGTCGTGGGGGCGGCCCTGGTGACCACCCACACCGGCACGGTCACCTCCGGCCTGTTCGCCGGGAGCACCGTCCTGCAGGTCCTCACCGGCGCGGCGGCCGACGTGCTGCTGTGCACCACGGGCCTGGGCAAGGTCGCCGGCATCTACTCCGTGGTCACCCTGGAGATCACCTCGGTCTGAACCACCGCACTCGAACGCGCCGAGCGGGTCCGGAGCTGGAGGGCTTCCCCCGAGAGCTTCACCGAATGGTCCGGGTCCTCGGGTGGAGGAAGGCGGTGTGGGTGGCGGTCGCAGTGGGGTCCCGGGCTCCTCTGCGGTCGCGGAGGCAGTGGTGGGTGTGGACATCGGTGTTGTTCCTCGGCTTCGTGCTGGTGGCGGGATCACCCCGGGGCGTGAATCGATGGTGGTGCGGTAGGAAGGACCTCGTGCACTACGAGGTGTCCGGAAACGTGCAGGGGTCCGTGTTGCAGGCGCGGGACATCTACCTGCGCTCATCCGGCCTGACCGCGCTTTCCGGCCTGCCGCCGGTGGTCGGCGGGTTCACCGGGCGTGATGAAGACCTTTCCACGGTTGCCGAGGCCCTGCACTCACCTCGTCCGGTCGTGGTGTCGACCATCGTGGGGCTCGCAGGCGTCGGGAAGACCACGTTGGCGGTGAAGGCCGCCCACAACGCTCGTGAGGCAGGTCTGTTCCCCGGTGGGGTCCTCTTCATCGACCTGCAGGGGTACTCGCCCCAGACGCGAGTCGAACCCCCCACCGCGCTCTCGGTGTTCCTGCACGCGCTCGGCGTGCCTGCCGATCAGGTGCCTGCGGAGCAGGCGGCGCGCGAGGCCCTCTACCGCACCAGGTTGGCCGACCACGACGCGCCGTTGTTGATCGTGCTGGACAACGCGTCGTCCGAGGACCAGGTCAGACCGCTGCTACCACCTGGTGCCGCGCACCGGGTGCTCATCACGAGCAGGCACACCCTCAGCGGGTTGCGGGGTGCGCGCAGGATACCGCTCGACGTGCTGTCCGTGGACGAGTCGGTGACCATGGTGGATGACAACCTGCGCGCTGCGGATCCCACGGACACGCGGATCCACACCGACCTGGGAGCGAAGCACGAGATCGCTCGACTGTGCGGCCGACTTCCCCTGGCGCTGACCATCGTCTCGGCCATGCTGTCGGACGATCCGGATCTGCCGCTCGCCGAGGTGGCCGGGACGTTGCGCGATGCGACCACGAGGCTCGGTGAGCTGAGCCAGCACGACGACCTCGCCATGCGTGCGGCGTTCGCCCTGTCCTACGCCCGCCTCCGGGCCGCTGAAGCCCGGCTGTTCCGGCTGATGTCGCTCAATCCGGGGAGGCAGGTGAGCGCGGAAGCAGCCGCCGCGCTGGGCGACCTGACACCGCAGGAGACGAGAAAGCTGCTGACCGGCTTGCGACGCGCCAACATGATCGACGGTGGTGAGCCGCGTGGCTGGTTCCGGTTCCACGACCTGCTCCGGTTGTACGCCGCTGACCGCGTAGCGGCGGAGGAGCCGGACGACGCCCGCCGGGCGGCGATCCGTCGACTGATCGACTTCTACGTCGCCACGACCGAAGCGGCGGAGCGGGACCGGTCATCGGTCGAGACCCGCAGGCAGGCACACGCTTGGTTGGAGACGGAGCGCCCCAACCTGGTCGGCGCCATCGCGCTCGCCCACCAGCAAGGCCACTACGAACTCGTGCTGCGCCTGGCGTTCGCCATGGGCACGTTCCTCTTCTACCGCCGCCGACGCGGGGAGGACGGCCTCACCTCCTACCAGTTGGCCCTCGACTCCGCACTCCGGCGCGGCGACCGGTACAGCGAAGCCAAGGTGCTCCGCGGCCTCGGTCGGATCCACCGCGAGATGAACCACCCCGACGCCGCAGCGGAGCAGTTCGCGGCCGCCGCCGCGATCAGTCGAACCATCGGCGACCACCGAGGTCAAGCGCGCGCATCACACAGCCTGGGCTCGATCCACCGCCGCGCGGGCCGCTTCGACGCCGCCTGGGAGCAGTACCGCCGCGCCCTGACCGCGTTCCGGACGGCGGGCGACCCCGCAGGCGAGAGCCAGATCCACTTCAGCATGGGCACCCTGGCCCGCAACGACCAAGAACCTGACACAGCCCTCGACCACTACCACACCAGCCTCGAGATCAGCCGCCGGATCGGCAGGCACGACCTGGAAGGCCGAGCGCTCAGACGACTCGCGCTGATGGCCGAGGACCGCGGCGATGCCACCACCGCCCGCAGGTACCTGGATGCCGCTGTCACCGCGTACACCACAGCCGGTGATCACCACCGTGCCGGCCGCTACCGCGCTCAGCTCAGGTCCGAGGACTCGTAGGAGATCCGTTCGACCTGCACCGACAGGCAGTCGTGTTCGCCGCGGCAGTCTGCCGTTCAGCGCCGGATCAGTCCGTGGCTGGTTCCTGGCGGGGCTGGGTGCGCTCCGCGGGCGGGGCCGTCCACATCATCAGCAGTTCCAAGGCAGCCGCGGCGGGGCTGGCCGGTTCCGGGGAGAAGGTGACCAGCCGTTGGTCGGTCTCGCCCGGGAGTTCGAAGTTCTCGAACCGCAGCGGCAGTTCACCCACCACCGGGTGGCGGAAGCGCTTGGTGCCGTGGGTGCGCTGCTTGACGTCGCGGCCCGCCCACAGGGTGCGGAAGACCTCGCTCTTCATCGTCAGTTCCCCGAGCAGGGTGGCCAGCGCCTCGTCGTTCGGGTGGCGGCTGGCGGCGAGGCGCAGCGCACCCGCCGTGGCGCGCTGGACGTCGTGCCAGTCGACGAAGCGGTTCTGGCTCTCCGGGGAGAGGAAGCCGAAGCGGGCGAGGTTGCGGTCGCGGGGTGCGGCGGCGGGGAAGTCGAAGAAGAGTTGGCGGGAGAGGTGGTTCCAGGCGAGGACGTCCATGCGGTGGTTGATGACCAGGGCGGGGATGCGGTCCATCATGCCCAGCAGTTGCACCAGCTCGGTGCGGGCGCGTTCGGCCCTGGGCGCCCTGGGGGTGGACGTCCTGGGGTTGGCCAGGCCCTCCAGGTAGCGGCGTTCGACGTCGTCGAGTTCGAGGGCTCGGGCGAGGGCGTCCAGGACGCCCTCGGAGGGGCGTTGGGCGCGGCCCTGTTCCAGGCGGACGTAGTACTCGACGCTGATGCCCGCCAGGGCGGCGACCTCCTCGCGGCGCAGTCCGGCGACCCGGCGGCGGCTGATGACCTCGATGCCCGCGCGGGCGGGGTCGAGGCGGGCGCGTCGGGACTTGAGGAACCGGCCCAGCTCGTTGCGATCGTCCACGCGACCAGTGTGCCGCACCGGCGGGCGGGCAGCGTGGGTCTGCCAGTACCAGTAACGGCAGGGGTCTGGATGGGGGCCCGCCGGGGGACCAGAGTTCACCCCGGGCGCCGGGTCGGCGCCGAACCCCCGCACGAAAGGCTCGACCGCATGTGCCACAGCACCGACAGCAGGCCCCCCGCCCTCGACAACCCCGGTGAGGTCGCCGAAGAAGGTCTGCTGGAGCTGACCTCGGCGGATGGCACGACCTTCTCCGCTTTCCGCGCGATCCCCGCCGCGCCCAACGGGGTCAACATCGTGATCCTGCCGGACATCCGCGGCACGCACCCCTACTACCAGGCGCTGGCGAACCGGTTCGCCCAGGCCGGGTACACCGTCGCGGCGATCGACTACTACGGGCGGACGGCCGGGCCGGGGCTGCGGGACGAGAACTTCGAGTGGAAGCCGCTGCTGCCGCAGGTCAAGTCGGAGGAGGTGGCCGCTGACGTGGCCGCCGCCGCGGAGTACCTGACGCAGTTCAACACCGGCCCGGTGTTCACCGTGGGGTTCTGCTTCGGTGGCGGGCAGTCGTGGCGGATGTCGGCGACCGACCTCGGGGTCACCGGGTCGATCGGCTTCTACGGGCTGCCGCGGCTGGTGGAGGACGTCGTCGACGACATCTCCGCGCCGCTGCTGCTGCTGCTCGCCGGGGAGGACGTGGCGACCTCGCAGGACGAGTTCCAGGCGTTCGCGGGCAAGCTCGACGCCGCGGGCAAGGACTACGACCTGCACGTCTACGAGGGTGCGCCGCACTCCTTCTTCGACGCCACCTACGACCAGTGGCAGGAGGCGTGCGACGACGCCTGGGCCCGGATGGTCACCTTCATCGAGACCCACTCGGCGAAGGTCCCCGCCTGATCCCGGTGGTGGGGCGGACCCCGCCCCACCACCCCCGGCCGAAGGAGCACCACCGTGAGCACCGAACGCTTCGAGCGCGGCGCCGCCCGCCTGGCCGAGATGGGCGGCGACATCGACAACATCGTCGCCCCGCTGGCCGAGGTGGCCCCGGACCTGGCCCGGTTCGTCGGCGAGTTCGCCTTCGGCGACCTCTACACCCGGCCCGGCCTGGACCTGCGGCAGCGGCAGCTCGCCACCATCGCCGCCCTGGTCACCCTGGGCGACACCGAGCGGCAGTTGCGGTTCCACATCAATGCCGCGCTCACCGTGGGCCTCACGCCCGCGGAGATCGTCGAGACGATCATCCACCTGCTGGCCTTCGCCGGTAACCCGCGCGTGTTCAACGCCATGCTGGTCGCCAAGTCGGTCTTCGCCGACCGCGACCTGCTCCCGGTCGTCGGCTGACCCACTCCCCCCGCCGGGCGCCACCACCCGGACCCGGGCCCCACGACGGGCTCCGGGGAGACCGGTGGTCGTGCCCGGGCGGTCAGCCGACGTGGGGAATGCCCCGGTGCCCCGCCATCCCCCGGCGGGGCACCGGGGTTTCCGCTGTGCGCACGGGGAAAAGTGTCGGGAAACTGTCGTGCGCTCCAGCGGTTCCACACCCGCGCTCTTCCGGCATGGTTGACCGGACGACGCGCGAACGGTGAGGGGAGTGTCGTGAGCGGACAGGTGTTCCTGAGCCACACCGGGGCGGACGCGGACGAGGTCGACGCGCTGGAGCGGGCGTTGACCGACCGCGGGATCGACGTGTTCCGGGACCGGGGCAGCGCACCGTTCGACCCCGTCCCGGCCGCGCGGCGCGACGCGCTCGATTCCTCGGTGCTGCTGCTGGCCTTCTACTCGCGGCGCTACCCCACGCGCTCCTCCTGCCAGGGCGAACTCACCCGGGCCTTCCTGTCCGCGCTGCACCACGGCGAGGACCCGGGCGAGCGGATCGTGGTGCTGAACCCGGAACCCGGTGCCGAGCACATCAGCCCACCCGAACTGGCCGGGGCGGCGCTCCCGTACCGGGGACCGGACTCCGTCCCCGCGGTCGTCGACGCCGTCGCCACCAGGCTCGGGTACCAGCCGATGGGCGGACCGCCCGAGGCGGGTCCGGGTGAGTGCCTCCCCCGACCGCGGCGGCTGGTCGGGCGCCACCAGGCACTCTGGGCGGTGCACCACGGCCTGTCCACCCCGAACGGGGTGGTGTGGTTGCGAGCGCCCGCGGGCGCGGGGACGACAACCCTGGCCGAGCGGTACGGCCTGCTGTTCCGCGACGCCCACCCGGGCGGGCAGGCGTGGACGACGCTGGGCGGACCGGACTCCGGCGCCCGCTGGGCGGCCGAGGTGAGCCGGGTGGCCCGCACCTGGTTCGGCCTGGACGTCACCGGACTGCGCCCCCGGCAGGCGCGGGCGGCGCTGGCGCAGCGGTTGAGCGAGGCGGGGGAACCGGTGCTGTGGGTGGTCGACGACGTGCCGGAGGGGCTGGACCCGAGCGCGCTGGACGAACTCGTGCTCCCCTCCCCGGTGGTCCGCACCATCCTCATCGGACGGAGTGGGTCACCGGGCGGGCGCGTGGCGGAGGTTTCCCTCGACGGGTTGACCGCGGACGAGGTGGAGGAGCTGTTCGCCGAGCGGTGGCCCGGGATGGCCGAGGACGAGCGGCGGGCCGTCGGCGAGCTGGCCGAGCGCTGCCACGGGAACCCGCTGCTGCTCGCCGTGGCGGCGCAGACCGTGGGCGGCGAGAAGCTGGCAGCCTTTCCCGGCGGCCTGGAGGGGTTGCTCGCGGTGGTCCGGGAATGCGGGGACCACGCCCGGGTGGTCCTCGGCTTCGCCTCGCTGCTCGCGCCCGTGCCGTTCGGCGGGGAACTGGTGACCGAGGGCGTCACGGAGGTCCTCGGCGTGCGGGCGCCGATGCTGGTGGCGCGGGCGCTCGACGAACTGGACCGGCGCTGCCTGCTGCACCGGGTGGCCCGCGGCGGGCACGGCCAGGCGTGGCGGCTGCCCGCCCAGGTGGCCGAGGCGGTGCGCCGCGGCGTGGCCGCCCCGCTGCTGGACGCGCTCACCGGCCGGGCCGCCTGGCTCGTCGAGCGGGCGCTGGCGGTCGCCGGGGACGACCCGGACCTGTGCGCGCACGCGCGGGCGCTGGTGGCGAACCGGGC
>NZ_JAJCXD010000085.1:0-89302 GCF_021056305.1 Actinokineospora sp. PR83 | reverse complement strand
CGCGCGGGCGCCGGGGCACCGCGGGGCGGGCCCGCTCGGCTGGGGCCTGCCGGGCGGCGACCCCGGCCGGGTCCGGCCGGGTGGCGGCGGTGGGTTCGGGGATGGCGGGGGCCGGGGGTCTGCCGGTCGCGGCGAGCGCGGGGGTGAAGCCGACCGGGCCGAAACCGGTGTCCCACTCGGCCGGTCCCGGGCTCGTGGCGGCCACGATCTGCCCGAAGAGCAGCTGGTGGGCCGCCCAGCCGGTCAGCGACGGGCAGGCGAGGGTGAGCAGCAGCATCCGGCCCGTCCCCGGCTCCGGGATGAACGCCTGCAGTTGCAGGGTCAGCGGGCGGCGGTCGCGGACCTGCTCGGGGCCGGGCACCCGCTGGGCGATCACCGCCGGGCCCAGGCCGGTCTCCACCACGACCGTCTCCCGCACGTCCGGGCCCGCCAGGTCCTCCACCGAGTCGCGCAGCGCCTCCGCCGAGTCCCGGTCCCAGGACGGCGGGGCGTCCAGCGGGACGCCGGTGAGCAGCGCGGGGGCGGCGTCCTCGGGTTCCACCACGGCCAGCAGGACCGCGCCCTCGCGCAGCGCCGCGTCGACCGCCTCGCCCGCGAGCGCCTCCAGGTCGGCCGCCGCCGCGGGCCGGATGCCCGCGACGGCCTGGGCGAACTCGCGCACCGCCGCGTCCCGGCTGCCGAGGGGGATGCGCCGGACCACGTCCGGGGGCGTCGAGATGATCACTTGTCGCCGCTCAGGACGCCGCTGATCTTGTCGGTGGCCGCCTGGTCGACCGCGTCGCCGGTCGGGTTCATGGCCACCCGCAGCAGGGCCAGCCGGTCCTTCTGCTCCTCCGACATCTCGACCCCCGCCTTCTCGGCCAGCTTCTGGGTGTGGTCGACGGCGCTGACCATGCCCTCGCGCTGCCGCTCGCTCTTGCCCAGCTCCAGCCAGACCTCGCGCCGCTGCGCGATGGGGACCTTCGACAGCCGCTCGGTGAGTTCCGGGTCCTTCTTGGCCGCCGCGCGCCCGGCGTCGATGACGTCCCGGCGCACCTTGCGCGTCAGGCCCTTGTCCCGGACCGCCCTGGCGTCGTTGACCAGCCCGGGGACGCCGCCGTCGGTCAGCGCCCCCCGCATGTCCTTGGCGATCTGGCGGGCCGCCACCTTCTCCCCGCGCTTGAACGCGGCCTTGCCCGCCGAGCGCACCCCCGCGGCCACCGTGCCGCCGCCGGGGATCACGCTGGTGCCCAGGCCGAGCAGGGTGCTGGTCCACCCGGGGGCGTTCCTGGACCCGGAAAGCTGCTGCCCCAGGCCCGCCACGGACCCGACCGCGCCCGAGGCGGTCGAGATCCCCTCGGCGACCGCGGCGGCCGGGAGGCCGACGCCGGTGGCCGCCAGGCCCGCCGCGGCCGCCCCCGTGGCCAGCGAGACCGCGTCGGCCGCGACCGCGGTGCCGTCGAAGGCCTGCACGTACCAGGAGTCGTTCTCGGGCTTGAAGGCGTCGTCGGGGCCGCCCCGGATGCCCGCGGCGGCGCTGTTGGCCTCGCGCAGGTGCTTGGCCTGCAACCGCTCGGCGTCGTCGATGACCTTCCGCAGCTCGTCGTCGAGTCGACCGCACGCCTCGTTCGCCTTGAGGAAGGCGTCGTACCGCTCCCGGTACCGGGGGTGGCCGCTGTCGTGCGGGACGGCCGCCGCGGCGGACTCCAGCTCGGCCTCGGCCGCCCTGAGGTCCTTCTTGACCTTCTTGGCCTTGGCCTCCAGCTCGTCGGCCTTGGCCTGGTTGGCCGTCAGCTGCCCCGACCAGGTGCTCAGCGCCTTGGTGGCCGCGCCCAGCGACTCGCCGCCCTTGCCCAGGGCCTGCGGCAGGTCGTCGCCGTGGTCGCTGAACTCCTCGGCGGCGCTGCCGCCCCAGTCCGCCGAGTCGGTGATCTTCGCGGCGTCCTGCAACCGGGGCAGGGTGGTGGCGATGGCCTGCTGGGCCGAGGCCATGGACAGCAGCACCGCCTGCACGGAGCTGCTCTCGCCCGGTGTCGGGTCGAAGCCCAGCGCGGGGAAACCCGGCCTGCTCATCGGTGCCTCCTGCCGCCGCCGGTCGAACCGTCCTGCCCCTGCCGGGAGTGCTGGTTGGCCACCTGCACGTCGGGGGCGTTGCGCACCAGGCCTTGGACCAGATGCTCGGCGACGGTCTCGTCGGCCAGGGCCAGCATCCGGTCGCGGCCCCCCTGCTCGACGGACTCGTAGTTGGCCACCGCGCCCCGGACGTTGTCGGCGATCGTGCCGATCTTGTCGCGCATCGCGCCCAGGTTCTGCTGCCACTGGTCGATGACCTCGGTGACGGCGGCGGTGATCTCGCCCGGCCCCAGGTCGCCGCCCGCGGCGTTCAGCGTCGAGATCACCTCGCCCACCGAGTCGGCCACCGCGTTCAGCTCGCCGACCCTGATCGCGAGGCTGGTGGTGTTCACCGTATATCCGGACGCCATCACCCGCTCCTGTCTGTGCGTTGACCACGAGTAGACGCGGATTGTCCCCACCGGGGACAGCCCGGTTGCGCACCCGGTCAAAACGGCCGCACGGGTCGGCAAGCCCCACGCGGGGAGGCCGGGGGACCGCAGAGGCAGAATGGCCGGTGTGACGGACCAGATCCAGCCCGGCAGCGGCCCCGAGACGCCCGACGACCTCGACGACCTGGTGCTGCACCTGTCAGACGTGGGTGTCCGCCGCGGCGGCAACGACCTGCTCAGGGGCATCGACTGGCGGGTCGAGCTGGACGAGCGCTGGGTGGTCCTCGGCGGCAACGGCGCGGGCAAGACGACCCTGCTGCGGCTGGCCGGGGCGGAGCTGCACCCGACCGCGGGGGTGGTGCACGTCCTCGGCGAGCGGATGGGCCGGGTGAACGTGTTCGAGCTGCGCACCAGGGTCGGCTTCGCCACCGCCGCGATCGGCGGCCGGATCCCGCCGGACGAGACCGTGCTCGACGTGGTGGTCAGCGCCGGGTACGCGGTGCTCGGGCGCTGGCGCGAGGAGTACGACCAGCTCGACACCGGCCGGGCGGGTGAGCTGCTCAAGTCGATGGGCATCGCGCACCTGGCCGAGCGGACCTTCGGCACCCTCTCGGAGGGCGAGCGCAAGCGCACGCTGATCGCCCGCGCGCTGATGACCGACCCGGAGCTGCTGCTGCTCGACGAGCCCGCCGCCGGGCTCGACCTCGGCGGCCGGGAGGACCTGGTCGGGCGGCTGAGCGAGCTGGCCATGGACCCGGACGCGCCCGCGACCGTGCTGGTGACCCACCACGTGGAGGAGATCCCTCCCGGGTTCACCCACCTGCTGCTCCTCGCGCGCGGCGAGGTGGTGGCGCAGGGGCTGATCGACGACGTGCTCACCAGCGAGAACCTGTCGGCGGCCTTCGGGCAGCCGCTGGAGCTCGAACGGTCGGGGGACCGCTACTTCGCCCGGCGCAGCACTGGCCATACAGTGCGTACTGACGAGTAACCTTCGACGGTCGGGTCAGCGACGACCGTGGTACACGAACCGGTAGGAGGGCATGGCCGTGGGTGAGTTCGTCCGGCTCGAGGTGGAGGACGGTGTCGGCACCATCCGCCTCGACCGGCCACCGATGAACGCGATCAACCGGCAGCTCCAGTCTGAGCTGCGCGAAGCGGCGCGGGAGGCCAAGGCGCGCGCCGACGTCAAGGCGGTGATCGTCTACGGCGGCCAGAAGGTGTTCGCGGCGGGCGCCGACGTCAAGGAGTTCGCCGAGATGGGCTACGGCGACATCGTCGACTACGCCCCCGAGTTGCAGGCATCGCTGGCCGAGGTGGCGGCGCTGCCCAAGCCGACGGTCGCGGCGATCACCGGCTTCGCCCTCGGCGGCGGCTTCGAGCTGGCGCTGTGCTGCGACCGGCGGATCGCGGGTGACAACGCCAAGGTCGGCCAGCCGGAGATCCTGCTCGGCATCATCCCCGGCGCGGGCGGCACCCAGCGCCTGGCGCGGCTGATCGGCCCGAGCAAGACCAAGGATCTCGTCTACACCGGCCGGTTCGTCAAGGCCGAGGAGGCGCTGGCCCTGGGCATGGTCGACGAGGTCGTCGCCCCGGACGACGTCTACGAGGCGGCCAGGCGGTGGGCCGGGCAGTTCACCGGCGGCGCCTCCCGGGCGCTCGCGGCGGCCAAGGCGGCGATCGACGGCGGGCTGGACAACGACCTGGCCAGCGGTCTGAAGCTGGAGACGACCCTGTTCGCCGCGCTGTTCGCCACCGAGGACCGCGACACCGGGATGCGCTCGTTCATCGAGAACGGTCCGGGGAAGGCGCAGTTCGATGGCCGCTGACCCGACCCCCAACCCGCACGCCACCGCCGAGGAGGTGCAGGCCGCGTTCGCCGACCCCAAGCTGGCGAACGTGCTGTACCACGACTGGGAGGCGGGCACCTACGACGAGAAGTGGTCGATCTCCTACGACCAGCGCTGCATCGACTACGCCACCGACCGGTTCAAGGCGGTCGCGGGCGAGGACGGCTGGCCGTACGAGACGGTCATGGAACTGGGCAGCGGCACCGGCTTCTTCCTGCTGAACCTGATGCAGGGCGGGGTCGGGAAGAAGGGCTTCGCCACCGACCTGTCGCCCGGCATGGTCGAGGTGGCGCTGCGCAACGCCGAGGGCCTGGGCCTCGACGTCGAGGGCCGGGTGGCCGACGCCGAGCGCATCCCCTACGACGACAACAGCTTCGACCTGGTCGTCGGGCACGCGGTGCTGCACCACATCCCGGACCTGCCCGCCGCGTTCGCCGAGATCCGCCGGGTGCTCAAGCCCGGCGGGCGGTTCGTCTTCGCGGGCGAGCCGACGAAGATCGGCGACACCTACGCGCGCAAGCTCGGCCAGGCCACCTGGTGGCTGACCACGAACATCACGAAGTTCGGGCCGCTGCGCTCGTGGCGGCGACCGCAGGGCGAGCTGGACGAGTCGTCGCGGGCCGCGGCGCTGGAGGCCGTGGTCGACATCCACACCTTCGACCCGGCCGAGCTGGAGCGCACCGCGCGCGACGCGGGCATGGTCGAGGTCGAGGCGGTCACCGAGGAGTTCACCGCGGCGCTGTTCGGCTGGCCGGTGCGCACCTTCGAGGCTGCGGTGCCCCGGGAGAAGCTGGGCTTCGGCTGGGCGCTGTTCGCGATGAAGTCCTGGCAGCGGCTGTCCTGGCTGGACGAGAAGGTCATGCGCCGGTTCGTGCCGAGGCAGTTCTTCTACAACGTCATGATCGGCGGCCGCAAGCCGCTGTGACGGTCGGCGGCCGCGGCGGGGTGCTCGACCGCCGCGGCCGCCCTCCCCGGTTCAGGTCAGCCGGTCGAACAGGAACGCGCGCAGGGCCTCCACATCGGTCTCCACCGCCACCTCGACCGTGCGGAACCCCGGGTCGGCCAAGGGCGCGATGAGCCGCCGGTCGGCCAGCAGCCCACCCCGCCGCGGGCCGAACGCGGTGTCGACGTGCACCGGGATCGGGGTGGTGCGCAGGATTCCCGGCCGGATCGCCTCCGCCACGGCCACCGCGTCGTGGATGACGGTGCCGTCATAGCCGAGGATCTGCCGGTAGTGCGCCCGGTAGACCTCCGTCAGCGGCTCCAGCGCCGCGCCCAGCGGCCCGGACGCCGCGAGCCGGTTGAGCCAGTCACCGTCGACAGCGCACTGGTAGGTCAGGTCGGTGGGGACCAGCACGGTCGGCACGTCCTCGGTCACCAGGACGCGGTGGGCGGCCTCGGGGTCGCACCAGAGGTTGAACTCGGCCGCGGCGGTGACGTTGCCGCCGGTGAGACCACCGCCCATGATGACCACCCGGTCGATGTTGGACTTCACCCCGGGGTGGGCGGCGAGCAACGCGGCGATGTTGGTCAGCGGCCCGATCGGCACCAGCGTCACCGGCTCGGGGGACTCGGTGATCAGTCGGGCCATCAACGCCACGGCGTCCTCCGGCTCCACTCCGCGTGACCGCTCCGGCAGCAGCGCGGACCGGCCGGACAACCCGTCGTCGCCGTGCACCGCCGTCGCCTCCAGCGGGGTGGCGTGCACCAGCGGCCGGGCGGCGCCGACGCCGACCGGGACGTCCTCCCGACCGAGCAAAGCCAGTACCCGCAGCGCGTTGCGCGTCGTGTGCTCCAGGCCGACGTTGCCGAAGACCGTGGTCACGGCGAGCAGGTCCACCTCCGGTGAGCGGGCGGCCAGCGCCAAGGCGAAGGCGTCGTCCACGCCGGGGTCGGTGTCGATGATCAGTCGGGACATGCCCCCAGCCTGCCACCCGGTGGCGCTGGGTTACCGTCACCGGCATGACGTCGATGTGGGGTTCCCCGGTCGCCACCCGGCTCCGCTTCTGGTCCCGCGGCCACCGCGACCCGGCGCAGGCCCGGTTCCTCACGGCGGCCTCGCTGCGCTGGGTGCTGCGCAACCGCGCCTACACCCCGTGGTACCTGGTCCGGTACTGGCGGCTGCTGAAGTTCCGCCTGGTCAACCCGCACGTGGTGCTGCGCGGCATGGTCTTCCTCGGCAAGGACGTGGAGCTGCACGCCCGCCCCGGCCTCGGCAGGCTGGAGATCGGCCGCTGGGTGCACATCGGCGACGGCAACGCCATCCGCTGCCACGAGGGTTCGCTGCGCATCGGCGACAAGGCGGTCTTCGGCAGGCAGAACGTGGTCAACTGCTACCTCGACGTCGAAATCGGCGCCGCCACCCTGGTCGCCGACTGGGTGTACATCTGCGACTTCGACCACGTGACGGCGGACGTGCACCAGCCGATCAAGGACCAGGGCCTGGTCAAGTCCCCGGTCCGCATCGGCCCGGACACCTGGATCTGCACCAAGGTCACCGTCACCAAGGGCACCCGGATCGGTCGCGGCTGCGTCCTCGGGGCGCACGCGGTGGTCCGCGGCGACATCCCCGACTTCGCCGTGGCGGCGGGCATCCCGGCGAGGGTCGTCCGCAACCGCGTCTCCGCCTACGAGGCCGACGCCGAGCGCCGCGCCGCCGTCGCGGACATGGCCCGCAAGGCGGCCAAGGCGTTGCAGAAGACGCTGGAGAGCTAGGGCCGGTAAGCCGGTCGACCACCCGGAATCTGCTGCCCGGTGGCTAGGAGACGGTGAAGGCGTTGCCGGTGGCGATCTTGGGGCGGCCGAGTTCGCGGGGGTGGGCCGGGGTGGCGCGGGTGTAGACCTCCGCCGTGCGGGTGGCGATCAGGGCCCAGTCGAAGTCCTTGGTGAGGCGGGACTTGGCCAGGCGGGCTCGGCGCTTGGCGGCGGCCGGGTCGTCGAGGACGGTGCGGGTGGCCTCGGTGATGCCGTCGACGTCGCCAGGGGGGAAGGAGAGGCCGGTGCGGTTCTGGATGACGACCTCGCCGAGGCCGCCCGCGGTGGAGGCGACCAGGGGGGCGCCCGCGGCGGCGGCTTCGAGGGCGACGATGCCGAACGGTTCGTAGCGGCTGGGGAGGACCACCGCGTCGGCGGCGGCCAGGGTGGCGAGCAGTTCCTGGTCGCTGAGGTGGCCCGTGAACTCGACCGCGCGGCGGACGCGCAGCTTCTTCGCCAGGTCGACCAGGGCCTTGGCCTGCGAGCCGCGGCCCGCGACGACCAGGCGGGTGCCGGGGTGGGTGCGGCGGATGCGGGGGAGGGCGGCGATCAGGTCGTGCACGCCCTTCTCCCACTCCAGCCTGCCGAAGAACAGCAGCAGCGGGGCGCCGTCGGGGCTGTGGGTGAGCCGGGCGGCGCGCACGTCGCGGGCGGAGACCCGCCAGCCGCGCGGTTCGATGCCGTTGTGGATGACCTCGATGCCCGCCGGGTCGACCTCGAAGAGGTGGGCGACCTCGGTGCGCATGGCCGACGAGCAGGTGATCAGCGCGTCGGCGCGGTTGGCCAGCCACCACTCGACCGAGTGGACCTGCTGGTTGAGCGGCTGGGAGAGCCAGCCGCTGTGCCTGCCCGCCTCGGTGGCGTGGACGGTGGCGACCAGGGCGACCCCGGCCTGCTCGGCGAGGGCGACCGCCGGGTGGGTGACCAGCCAGTCGTGGGCGTGCACCACGTCCGGGCGCCACCGCCGCAGCAGGGCCAGGCCCGCGCGGACCATGCCGTGGCCCATGGCCAGGGTCCAGGCCACCAGGTCCTTCTCGAAGACCAGGTGGGTGGGGTCCTCGGCGACGCGGATGACCCGCACCCCCGCCTCGGTGGTGTCGGTGGTGGGGTGCGTGGCGGCGTCGGTGCCCGCCTCGTGCCTGCACAGCACGACGACCTCGTGGCCCTGGGCGGCGAGGTTGACCGCGATGGCGTGCACGTGTCTGCCCAGACCGCCGATGACCACCGGCGGGTACTCCCAGGACAGCATCAGCACGCGCATCTCGTCGACTTCCTCACCTTCGGGTCTGGGAACCCTACTTGTCAGTAAGGAGGGTTCTGGCGTCGAGGTCGCCGAACAGGCCGTCCTCGGCGCGCAGCCGGGCCGCCCGGTCGGCGGCCCGCTCGCGCGCGCCCGACCGCAGCAGCGAGGCCAGTTCGGCGTAGCGCTCACCGTGCACCTTGGCCCGGCGGCGGGCGTAGTCGGCGGCCGAGTCCTTGGTGACCATGAACGCCCAGTCGCTCGACAGGGCCAGCAGGGCTTCGCGGACGACCTGGTCGAACACGGGGTCGCGGCCCACCGACGGGGCCAGGTGCGCGACCAGGTCGAGCAGGTCGCGTTGCAGTTCGGCGCCCGCGTGCACCAGGTCGGCCACCTGCTCGCCGTCCCACACCCGCCAGTCCTTGCCCGACCCCCACGACGACGCGGGCAGGTCCACCCGGCCGCCGAGGTACCCGGCGTCCAGCGCGCCGCGCAGCGAGGTCACCTCGACCCCGCGCTCGGGCAGCAGCCGCAGCACCCGTTCCAGCCACGCGGGTCCTTCGTGCCACCAGTGCCCGAACAGCTCGGTGTCGTACGCGGACACCACGAGCCCCGGCCTGCCGTGCCTGTCGTTCAATTCGTGCAGCCTGCGCACCACCGTGTCCACGAAGTCGACCGCGTGCCGCTCGACGGTCGCCCGCGCGAGGGCGGGCTCGTAGGGCCGCTTGTCCTGCGGTGCCACGTGGCGCCCGGTCACCCGCGCGGGCTTGAGGCCCGACGGGTGGTCGTAGGTGTGGAAGTCGCGGTAGGCGGGGTCGCCCGGGTAGCCCGCCTTCGGGGACCAGACGCGGTAGGTGACCTCCAGGTCGCGGCCGAAGCACACCACGTCGGAGTCGCCGACCGTGCGGGCCAGGGCGGTGTCGCCGTGCAGCGCGGGGCCGTCGACCAGGAACCGGCGCACCCCCGCCGCCGCGTAGCCGGTCTCCATGCCCGGGGCGTACCCGCACTCCGGCGCCCAGATGCCCTCGGGGCGGTGGCCGATCCGGGCGGTGGTGTCGTCCAGGCCCGCGCGCAGGGCGAACGCCCGCAGCGCCGGGTCGAGCAGCGGCTGGAACGGGTGCGTGGCCGGGCCGCCGATCAGCTCGATGACACCGCTGTCCACCAGCGGGCGCAGCACCGGCGAGAACCCGTGCCGCCAGCGCCCCTCGAACTCGCCCAGGGCCGCCGCGGACGCCCGGAACTCCGCCGCGGCCACCTCGCGCAGCAGCGGGTCGTCGCGCTGCCAGCGGGTGGCGGCGTACTGGGCGCGCAGGTTCCAGTTGCCCAGCCAGTCGTGCACGGCGCGCAGCGAGTGCGGGTCGTCGAGCTGGGCGGCGAGCACCGGGGTCACGCCCAGGGTGAGCACGTCGCGGCGGCCCTCGGCGGCGAACCGCTCCAGCACGCCCACCAGCGGCAGGTACGAGTGCGCCCACGCCTGGTAGAGCCACTCCTCGCCGACCGGCCAGGTGCCGTGGTGCGGCAGCCAGGGCAGGTGGCTGTGCAGGACGAGCGCGAAGCCCCCGATCGGCTCGCTCATGCGCGTGCGACCGCGACGAGGTCGAGCGAGGCGTCCACGTCCGCGTCGTCCGCGGACGTGATCTCGAAGTCCGCCGACGCCACCGAGGTGACCGCGTCGAGCAGTTCCGCCGACCACGGCTCCCCGGAGACGGCGACCTCCAGTTGCGCGTCGATGATCGACCCGCCCAGGGCGGCGTCCAGCCCGCGCAGCCGGGGGCCGTGGGCCAGCCCGCCCAGGAACTCCACGGTGAAGCCCGCGTCGCGCAGCAGCCCGGCCAGTTCGCCGCCCGCCAGCTCGCGGGTGTGGAACGGGTTGAGCGGGGTGTCGCGGCCGGGGGAGAAGGTGATCCGGTTCGGCGTGGTGACCAGCAGCAGCCCACCGGGGCGCAGCACGCGGTGGCACTCCAGCAGGAAGCCCTCCTGGTCCCACAGGTGTTCGATCACCTGCAGGTTCGCCACCACGTCGACCGCGCCGGTGCGGACCGGCAGCGCGGCGAGGTTGCCGCGCACGGTCCGCACCGCCGGGTACGCCTTCGCCACGTGGGCGGCGGTGTACGCGTCGTAGTCGAGCCCGATGACCTGCCGGGCGGTGCCCGCCAGCAGGTCGGCGCCGTAGCCCTCGCCGCACCCGGCCTCCAGCACCACCGCGCCCGCGCAGTGGTGGGCCAGGTGCAGGTACGCGGCCTCGTGCCTGCGGAACCAATAATTCTCTTCCGCGATGCCGGGGACGGTGCGCTCCCCGGTGAGCGGCAGCTGGTCGGCGGCGCCTGCGGTTTCGGTGGACACGCGGGAAGACGGTAGCCGATGGGCTACTGGTCAGTAAGGGTCAGGGCTTGCGGCCGACCGCCCCCGCGATGCAGAACTGCACCTGGTTGAGCGGCTTGAGCTGCGGGCCGTCCGGCCACCACTCCGCGCACAGCGAGAAGCCCGGCGCGATCAACTCCAGACCGGGGAACATGCTCTCGATCGCCGCGCGGGTGCGGAACAGACCGGTGCCCATGGGGCTGTGCAGGAACACGTCCTCCATGCGCCGGGCCAGCGCGCTGTGCTCGGTGGTCTCCGGGTCGAAGAAGTGGCTGATGCCGACGATCGAGCCCGAGGGCAGCGCGTCGATGTAGACCCGCATGATGTCGGCCGGGTCGCGCTCGCCCCCGTAGTGGTGGATGGTGCCCATCTGGAACAGCGCCAGCGGCTGCTCGAAGTCGATGTGCTTGCGCACGACCTCGTCGGCCAGCACCCGCTCCGGCTCGAAGATGTCCTCGGCGGTGAAGTGGGTCTGGTCGTTCTCCTCCAGCAGCGCGCGCCCGTGCGCGAGCACCACTGGGTCGTTGTCGACGTAGACGACGGTCGACTCGGGGTTGATCCGCTGCGCCACCTGGTGGGTGTTCTCCGCGGTGGGCAGGCCGGAGCCGAGGTCGAGGTACTGGGTGATGCCGGTCTGCAGCGCCACGAACCGGGTGACGCGGATCAGGAACTCGCGGTTGTCGAACGCGAGCTGCGCGGCCTCGGGGGCGACCTTCTGCACCCGGCGCAGGACCTCGCGGTCGATCTCGTAGTTGTCCTTGCCGTGCAGGAATGCGTCGTACACCCTGGCGATGCTGGCCTTGGAGGTGTCGATGTAGACGGGCACCCCGGGCTCGTCGGAGTGGGGACCTGCGGTAGACATGCGTTCCTCACCGGGTGTCGTGGATCATGGATGTTTCGTGATCAGGAGGTACCCTCACTGTAGGGGGACGGAACCGGCGGAAACCACGTCGGGTGATGATTGATCCGGGAAGGGGAGCGACCGTGGCGGAGGTGCAGAGCGGCGGGCCCACCGCGCGTCGCATCGTGCTCGGTTCCCAGCTGCGCAGGCTCCGCGAGCGCGCCGAGATCACCCGCGCCGAGGCCGGGTACCACATCCGCGGGTCCGAGTCGAAGATCAGCCGCATGGAGCTGGGCCGGGTCGGTTTCAAGGAGCGGGACATCGTCGACCTGCTGGCCCTCTACGGGGTGCACGACCCCACCGAGCGCGACCAGTTCCTCGACCTGGTCCGCCAGGCGGGTGAGCCCGGGTGGTGGCACCGCTACAGCGACCTGATGCCCACGTGGTTCCAGGACCTGGTGGGCCTGCAGGAGGCCGCGTCCCGGCTCCAGATGTACGAGCTGCAGTTCGTGCCCGGTCTGCTCCAGACCGAGGAGTACGCCAGGGCGCTGGTCAGCCAGGGCCGCCCCGACCTCGCCACCGCGGAGACCGAGCGGCTGGTCGCGCTGCGGATGTCGCGGCAGAACATCCTGCGCAGCCTGAGCGCGCCGAAGCTGTGGGCGGTCGTGGACGAGTCGGTGCTGCACCGGCCGATCGGTGGGGCGCGGGTGCTGCGCGAGCAGATCGATTACCTGCTGGAAGTGACCCGGCTGCCGAACGTGACGTTGCAGGTGGTGCCGTACGCGCTGAGCGGGTACGCGGCCGAGGGGTCGTTCTCGATCCTGCGCTTCACCGAGCCGGAACTGCCCGACCTGGTCTACCTGGAGCACCTCGGCGGCGCGGCGTACCTGGACCGGCCCGAGGAGATCGAGCGCTACAGCCGCGTGGCCGACCGGTTGACCGTGGACGCGGAGACGCCGAGCCACACCCGGCAGTTCCTGGTCAAGCGCCGCCAGGAGATCTGACCCGGATCGGATTTCGTTTCACCTTTTTGTGCCGCTCGGACAACCTCTGGTCCGACTCTGCGCACCTCCGTTCGCACGTTCGAGTTCCCCGAGCGGATGACACTTTCGGATGCACGTGCATGTGCAAGGTCCCCGGTCGTGTTACGGTCAGCAACGGCAAATGCACGTGCAGACACGACAAGGGCCGGGGGTCGACAGATGACCGACATTCGCAACGGGATGCCTGCGGAACTGCTGTCCGGGGCTCGGTGGCGCAAGGGATCGCGCAGCGGGGCCTACGGCAACTGCGTCGAGGTGACCCCGGTCGCGGGGGACCACACCGCGATCAGGGACAGCAAGTCGCCCAGCGGACCCGCGCTGGTGCTCCCGGGCAGTGCGCTGACCTCGCTCACCCGCGCCGTGCGCGCGGGGACGGTGCACGCGCCCAAGGCCGAAGACCTGCTGCGGGTGCTCGTCCTCCGCGGCTTCGAGTTCCTGCACCCGCGCGACGCCAACGGGGACCTGACCGCCGTCGTCGGGGTGCGCGCCCACCACGACGTGATCGACGTGGTCCGACTGCACGCCGAGGACGACGCCATCGCCTCCCGCCTCCCGGCGGACACCCTCGACGTGCTCAACCCCTCCCAGGTCCTCTGGCAGCGCACCGGGTGGGCGACCACCGTCCTGCGCCAGCTTGTGGACCTCGCCGACGAGCGCACACCGGGTATGCCCGCCCGCAAGGAAGCGTCGGTCTCGCCGCTGCGCGGCTGCTGGGTGCCGACCACACCCGGCCGTGCGCGGTGGTTGCCCGCCACCGCCTGACCGCCGCCCGAGCACTCGTCCCGCACAGAGGACAGTGGCCGCCTCCCCCGGGGTGCGGCCACTGTCCTCTGTGCGTGGTTCAGGTCCGCGAGACGACGACCGAGAGCATGCCGGGGCCCGCGTGCACGGCGATGGCGGAGCTGGCGTCGGTGACGACCCGCTCGCGCATCCCCGGGATGCGCTCGGTCAGCTCGGCCATCAGCTCGGCGGCCTGCTCGGGGGCGCCGACGTGCTCCACGGCCACGTCGACCGTGTGGTCGCCCGCGGTGGCGGTGGCGATGTCGGCGAGCTTGCGCTTGGCCCTGCCGCCGCCGATGACCCGGTCCAGCGGGGCGATCTGACCGTTCCGCATGGTCAGCAGCGGCTTGACCGACAGCGCCGTGCCGACCAGGTGCGCGGCGGCGCCGATCCGGCCGCCGCGGCGCAGGTAGTCCAGGGTTTCCACGTAGATGAAGGTGGAGCCGCCGTCCAGGCGCCGCTGCAGCGCGTCGACGATCCGGCTGGGACTGCCGCCCGCACCCGCGACCCTGGCCGCCCCGGTGACCGCGTAGCCCAGGCTCATGCCCATGGTGCGCGAGTCGACCACGCTGACCGGCAGGCCGACCTGCGCGGCGGCCTCGCGGGCGTGCTCGGCGGTCTTGGACTGCCGGGAGGAGATGTGGACGGACACGACCGCGTCGGCCCCGTCCTCGGCCGCGGCGCGGTAGGCCCAGTAGAGCGCCGCGGGCTCCGGCGGCTCGGTGGACACCGGCCGGTCGGCGCGCATGGCGGCGACCACGGCGGCGGCGGGCACCCGGCTCTCGTCGTCGAGGTGGTCGCCGATCCGGATGCGCAGCGGCACGACCCGGATCCCCCACTGCCGGGCGAGTTCCCGCGGCAGGCTCGCAGTGGAGTCTGTGATGACGGCGACCCTCATGGCCCTCGACCCTAGCCTTTCCCCAACCCCCGTCGGGGCTGCTTTAAGCGGTTGGCGGTGAGCACCGTCACGCGGTCGGCGGAAGGTCATGGTTGCACGTTCGCTACTGACGGGTAACATTGCGGTGCAAAAGGCCACCGTGCCAGCAGGCCGCAGGGCATGGCAAGGTCAGCCGAACCGCACATGTCCAAACCACGGTGCGCTGGTCGCCGGTATTCCACGGCGGCACACGGTGCTCGTTCCCAGGAGGTCGAAGAAGACCCATGCCAAACATCGTTGTCCTGGTCAAGCAGGTGCCCGACACCTACTCGGAGCGCAGGCTCTCCGACTCCGACCACACGCTGGACCGTGATTCCGCCGACGCCGTCCTCGACGAGATCAACGAGCGCGCCGTCGAGGAGGCGCTGCTGATCAAGGAGGCGCAGGGCGGCGAGGTCACCGTGCTCAGCGTCGGCCCGGACCGCGCCACCGAGGCGATCCGCAAGGCGCTGTCGATGGGTGCGGACAAGGCCGTCCACGTCTCCGACCCCGCCCTGCACGGCTCGTGCGTGATCCAGACCTCCAAGGTCATCGCCGCCGCCGTCGGCAAGGTCGACGGCGTCGACCTGGTCATCGCGGGCAACGAGGCCACCGACGGCCGCTCCGGCGCCGTCCCGGCGATCCTCGCCGAGCTGCTGGGCTACCCGCAGCTCACCCACGCCCGCAAGGTCGTCATCGAGGGCACCACCATCAAGGTGACCCGCGAGACCGACGAGGGCCTGACCCACCTCGAGGCGTCCCTGCCCGCGGTGGTCAGCGTCGGCGAGAAGATCAACGAGCCGCGCTACCCGTCGTTCAAGGGCATCATGGCCGCGAAGAAGAAGCCGGTCGAGACGCTCACCGTCGCCGACCTGGGCATCGACGCGGGCGAGGTCGGCCTCGCCAGCGCCACGTCCACCGTCGTCGAGGCCGCCCCGAAGCCGCCGCGCGCGGCCGGGCAGAAGGTCGAGGACGAGGGAGACGGCGGCGCGAAGATCGCCGAGTACCTCGTCGGCCAGAAGCTCATCTGAGATCAGCAGCGAAGGAGGAATGGCAATGTCCGAAGTTCTGGTCCTCGTCGACCACGTCGACGGCGAGATCAAGAAGGTCACCTTCGAGCTGCTGACCGCGGCCCGCTCGTTGGGCGAGCCGTCGGCGGTCGTCGTCGGCACGTCCGGCACCGCGGCGAAGCTCAAGGAGTCCCTGGCCGCCTACGGCGCGGAGAAGGTGTACGTCGCCGAGTCCGACGACGCCACCGGTTACCTGGTGACGCCCAAGGTGGACGTGCTCGCCGCGCTGGTCGCGTCGAAGTCCCCGGCCGCGGTGCTCGTGGCCGCGTCCGCCGACGGCAAGGAGGTCGCGGGCCGCCTGGCCGCCCGCACCGGCTCCGGCCTGCTGGTCGACGCCATCGGCGTCGAGGGCTCCGGCTCCGACGTGACCGCCGTGCAGTCGATCTTCGGTGGCGCGTTCACCGTCAAGTCGAAGACCACCGTGGGCACCCCGATCGTCTCGGTCCGCCCCGGCGGCGTCGAGTCCTCGGAGTCCGCGGGCGCGGCGGCCGAGGAGGTCGTGGAGGTCCCCGCGACCGACGCGGCCAAGGCCACGAAGATCACCGGTGCCGAGCCCATCGTCGGCGGCGACCGCCCCGAGCTGACCGAGGCCTCCATCGTGGTCTCCGGCGGCCGCGGCGTCGGCTCGGCGGAGAAGTTCGACGTCGTGGAGAAGCTCGCGGACGCGTTCGGCGCGGCCGTCGGCGCCTCCCGCGCGGCGGTCGACTCCGGCTACTACCCGGCGCAGTTCCAGGTGGGCCAGACCGGCAAGACGGTCTCCCCGCAGCTCTACGTGGCCCTGGGCATCTCCGGTGCGATCCAGCACCGGGCCGGGATGCAGACCTCGAAGACCATCGTCGCGGTCAACAAGGACGCCGAGGCGCCGATCTTCGAGATCGCCGACTACGGCATCGTCGGCGACCTGTTCGCCGTGGCCCCGCAGCTCACCGACGAGGTCGGCAAGCGCAAGGGCTGAGTTCGAGGGGATCGGGTTCCCGCAGTACCACCGCCAGGGGCGGGCACCGGTGACGGTGCCCGCCCCTGGCGGTTCCGCGGTGTCAGATCGCCGTGAGGTTGACCGTTAACGCAACCTCCACTGATCCGTCACGGTAATCACCCCGCGCAGGTCGCCTGCCCGGCGTGACCCTTGTGCCATGACGCGGACCCAGGTGCTGCTCAGCACGGCGAAGCCGGGAACCGACACCCCCCACTACTCACTGCTCGTCGCCCAGGACGGCGCCGAGGTCGAGGCCGCGCAGAGACTGCGGCACCGGGTCTTCGCCGAGGAGATGGGCGCGACCCTGCACACGCCCAGGCCCGGCCTCGACATCGACGCCTTCGACGCGCTGTGCGACCACCTGGTGGTCCGCCACGACGCCACCGGCGAGATCGTCGGCACCTACCGGATGCTGCCGCCGGGCCGCGCCGCGACCCTGTACTCCGACACCGAGTTCGACCTGGCCCGCCTGGCGGGCCTGCGCGGCGCGCTGGTGGAGACCGGCCGCTCCTGCGTGCACCCGGACCACCGCAGCGGGGCGGTGGTGAGCCTGGTGTGGGCCGGGATCGCCCGGTACATGTTCCTCTCCGGCCACAACTGGCTGGCGGGCTGCGCCTCCGTGCCCCTCGACGACGGGGGCGCGCTGGCCTCGGGCGTGTGGGACACCGTGCGGGAGAAGCACTACGCCGACGAGCAGTTCCGCGTGCGCCCGCTCAACCCCTGGGAGCCTGCGGCCCCCGCCGGTCGGGTCGCGCTCCCGCCGCTGCTGCGCGGCTACCTGCGGCTGGGAGCCAAGGTGTGCGGCCCGCCCGCCCACGACCCGGACTTCCGCGTGGCGGACTTCTTCATCCTGCTGGGCCTGTCCGACATCGACGAGCGCTACCTCCGCTTCTTCCTGGGGGAGGGCCGATGACCAGCCCGCTCCCCCTGCCGGTGCCGCGCGCGGTGCCCCTCCCGGTGCCATCCCCCGCCACCCGCCCGGTGTCGTCTTCTGCCGCCCGCCCAGTGTCATCTCCCGCCGCCCGCCCCCTGGCCCACCCGTGGATGCCGACCTCGCCGTGCGGACCCCGCTGCCTGACCGGCGACGAGCCGACCGTCGGCGCGCTCCGGGCGGGCCTGCGGCTCACCGGCGCGGTGTGCGTGCTGCTGGTCTGCTTGCTGGCCGTGCCGGTGCTCCCGTTCATCGGCCGCGACACCTTCGCCCGCCTGGTCTTCCGCTCCCTGCTCCGGGCGTTCGGGGTCCGACTGGCGGTGACCGGCGGTGAGTCGCTGCGCGAGGCCCGGGGGCGCGGCGCGCTGGTGGCCACCAACCACGTGTCCTGGCTGGACATCGCGGCGGTGAACGCGATCCGCCCGATGCGCGCCCTGGCCAAGCGCGACATCCGCGACTGGCCGGTCCTCGGCCGCATCGTCGCGGCGGCGGGCACGGTGTTCGTGGACCGCGAGCGGCTGCGGTCGCTGCCCGGCACCATGGCGCACCTGGCCGAGGCCCTGCGCGCGGGCGCCCACGTCTACGCCTGCCCCGAGGGCACCACCTGGTGCGGCCAGGGCGTCGGCCGCTTCCGCCCGGCCATGTTCCAGGCAGCCATCGACGGCGGCGTCCCGGTCCGCCCGATCGCCCTGCGCTTCCGCACCGAGGACGGCCGCGAAACCACCGCCCCGTCCTTCATCGGCGACGAGACCATCGTCGACTCGGTCCGCCGGGTCGCCCGCCTGCGCGGCCTGGTCCTGGAGGTCCACGTCCTCGACGAACTGGCCCCCGGCCGCGCCGCCGACCGCCGAGAACTGGCCGCCCTCACCGAGGCGGCGGTCAACGCCGCCCTCGGCCGGGCACTCGCCCCCGCCACCCGCACCCGGCGCGGACCGCACCCGATCAGGACCCGCCAGTCCGCCTAGCAGCGCCCCGGGGGAGGCCGGCATTCGCTGCGGTCCAGGTGGGGTGGTCGCCCCACCAACCGCAGGCCGGGCAGGCAGCCTCGCAGAACCCCACTGAGGCCCAGCCGCCGACCACCCCGCCAACCCGCTGGCCTGGCGGCCAGCCGCCCGAAACCCCACCGCGCGCAGCCGGCGACCACCCCCGCAACCGCCTGCTTGGCGACCAGCCACCCCGAGCCGTTAGCGGCGAAGCTGCCGACCACTCTCGCAACCGCAGGCCCGGCTACGCCAATGCCCGGGTGGGTGGATGTGCTTGGGTGGGGGTGGCGATCATGTGCAAGCCTGCTTGGGCTGTGGGGCATCTTTTCGCCCCACTCGGTCACACTGGGCGCATGATCGCTGTAGGGGCCCCGCCCGAGCAGATCCACCCACCCGGGCACCCCGGCGAAAATCCCGGCCCTTGAAACCACGGCACGCCGAGTAGACCCACCCGGGCACCACAATCCCGGCGTTTGAACAGGACCACCCTCCCGGACCGCAGCAACCCTTGAAAAGGACTAGACCTCCACCCGGGTCGAAGTTGCACGATGGCCCGATGAGCCACGATGGACCGATGAGCACCACCGAGATCGCACCGGGGAAGTCGTTGTGGCTGCCGGAGAACCGCCGCACCACCTCAGCGGTGCTCCTCCTGATCACCATCATCGCCTTCGAGCAGCTCGGCATCAGCACGGCGATGCCCAGGATGCTCGCCGACCTCGACGGCACCTCCCTCTACTCGTGGCCGTTCACCGTGTTCCTGTCGGCGAGCGTGGTCTCCACCGTGGTCTGCGGGCGGATCGCCGACCGGGTGGGCCCGGCCAGGGTGCTCTACGTGGCGCCCGCGGTGTTCCTCGTCGGGCTGCTGGTGGCGGGCACCGCGGACACCATGGCGGTGCTGCTGGCCGCCCGCGCGCTCCAGGGGGCGGGCATGGGCGCCGAGGCCACCTGCATCTACGTGCTGATCACCCTCGTCTACCCGGAGCGGTCCCGGCCCGCCGCGTTCGGTGCGCTGTCCGCGGCCTGGGTGGTGCCCTCGATCGTCGGGCCCACCGTGGCCGGGGTCGTCACCGAGCAGGTCGGTTGGCGCTGGGTGTTCCTCGGGTTGGCACCGCTGGCCGTGCTCGGTGGGCTGCTGCTGCTCCCCGCCCTGCGCGGGCTGCCCCGCCCGGACCGGTCCGGCACCCCGGTGGGCAGGCGGTGGCTGCCGCTGGCCGCGGTCGCGGCCGGGGTCGCCATCCCGGTGGTGAGCTGGGCCGCGCAGCACCCGTCGGCGCTGTGGCTGGTGGCGGGGGTGGTCGGGGTGGTGGTGCTGGTGGCGGCGCTGCGGACCCTCCTGCCGAAGGGGACGCTGCGCGCCGCCCGCGGTCTGCCCCGGGTGGTGCTGTCCCGCGGGTTGTTCGCCGGGGCGTTCCTGGCGGTCGAGGCGTTCCTGCCGCTGACCCTGGCTTCGGTGCACGGGTACCCGCTGGCGCTGGCCGGGTTGCCGCTGACGATCGCCGCGCTGGGCTGGTCCGGGGCCTCGCACTGGCAGGGCAGGCACCCGGAGGTGGAGCGGTCGGCGCTGATCCGGCGGGGTTTTGTCGTGCTGGGGGTCGCGTTGGCCGGGATGGCGCTGGTGGCGGTGCCCGGCGGGCCCGGGTGGTTGGCGGTGCCGCTGTGGCTCGCCGCGGGTGCCGGGATGGGGATGGCGTTCCCGGCGATCAGCGTGCTGGCCCTGGGGCGGGCGCCCGAGCACGAGCGGGGGTTCGTCTCCGCTGCGGTGCAGGTCATCGACACCGTCTTCGCCGCGACCACGATCGCCCTGGGCGGGGTGCTGCTGGCGGGCATCGCCTCGGCCGCCGAGCCCACCGCCGCCGTGGTGGTCCTCGACCTGCTGATGGCCGCCATGGCCCTGGGCGGGGCGCTGCTGTTCCGGCGGGTGCGGGACGCGGCGGTGTGAGGCGGGCGGTGGGCGGTGTCTCGTTCCGCCCCGGTCCGGGGGCGGTCTACTCTGGGAGCGCGATGACGTATCTCGACCACGCAGCGACGACGCCGATCCTCCCCGAGGCGGCGGCTGCCCTGACCGCGGCGTTGACCTCGTTCGGCAACGCCTCGTCCCTGCATTCCTCCGGCCGCCGCGCCCGGCGCGCCGTCGAGGAGGCCAGGGAGACCATCGCCGGGGCGCTGGGCGCCCGCCCGTCGGAGGTGCTGTTCACCTCCGGGGGGACCGAGAGCGACAACCTGGCCGTCAAGGGCATCTACTGGGGGCGGCGGGCGAAGGACCCGAAGCGCACCCGCGTGCTGGTCTCCGCCGTGGAGCACCACGCGGTGCTCGACGCGGCGCTGTGGCTCGCCGAGCACGAGGGTGCCGAGGTGACCCTGCTGGAGGTCGACGACTTCGGCCGGGTGCACGAGGACACGCTGCGCGCCGCCATCGCCGAGAACCCCGACGACGTGGCCCTGGTCAGCGTGATGTGGGCCAACAACGAGGTGGGCACGGTCAACCCGGTCCGCGAGCTGGCGGGCACCTGCGCCGCGCACGGCATCCCGTTCCACACCGACGCGGTGCAGGCCGTGGGCGTCCTGCCGGTGCACTTCGCCGAGTCCGGGGCGAGCGCGCTCACCGTCAGCGCGCACAAGGTCGGCGGCCCGTACGGCGTCGGTGTCCTGCTGCTGGGCCGCGACGTGCCGTGCGTGCCGGTCGCGCACGGCGGCGGCCAGGAGCGCGACGTGCGCTCCGGCACCCTCGATGTCCCGGCGATCGTGTCCATGGCCACCGCGGTCCGCGTCGCCACCGAGCAGCGCGCCGAACGCGCCGCCCGCCTCACCGCCCTGCGCGACGAACTGGTCCGCGAGGTGCGCGCCGCCCTCCCCGAGGCCAGGCTCAACGGCGACCCCGGCGAGACCAGGGTGGACGGCGGCCCGTCCCGGCTGCCCGGCAACGCGCACTTCACCTTCCCCGGCTGCGAGGGCGACAGCCTGCTGATGCTCCTCGACGCCCGCGGCATCGAGTGCTCCACCGGTTCGGCCTGCACCGCGGGCGTCGCCCAGCCCAGCCACGTGCTGCTGGCCATGGGCGTGGAGCCCGCGCCCGCCCGCGGTTCGCTGCGCTTCTCCCTCGGCCACAGCACCACCGTCGCCGACGTCCGCACCCTCGCCGAGGCCATCGCCCCGGTCGTCGAGCGCGCCCGCAACGCCGGGTTGGCGGGCCTGCGCCGCGGGGCGGCCCGGACAGCGGAGGTCTGACCCGTGCGCGTACTGGCCGCGATGAGCGGCGGCGTCGACTCCGCGGTGGCCGCCGCCCGCGCCGTCGAGGCCGGGCACGACGTCACCGGCGTGCACCTGGCCCTGTCGGCCAAGCCGGGCACCCTGCGCACCGGTTCCCGCGGCTGCTGCACGGTCGAGGACGCCCACGACGCCCGCCGGGTGGCCGACATCCTCGGCATCCCCTACTACGTCTGGGACTTCGCCGAGCGCTTCACCGAGGACGTCGTCGAGGACTTCGTCGCCGAGTACGCCGCGGGCCGCACCCCCAACCCGTGCCTGAAGTGCAACGAGCGCATCAAGTTCGAAGCCCTCCTGGACAAGGCGATCGCCCTCGGGTTCGACGCCGTCTGCACCGGCCACTACGCCCGCTTGGCGGTCGTCGACGGCCGCCCCGAGCTGCGCCGCAGCGCCGACCTCGACAAGGACCAGTCCTACGTGCTGGCCTCGCTGACCCGTGAGCAGTTGGCGCACGCGATGTTCCCGCTGGGCGGCTCGGTGAAGTCGGACGTGCGGGTCGAGGCGCAGGCGCGCGGCCTGGCCGTCGCGGAGAAGCCGGACAGCTACGACATCTGCTTCATCCCCGACGGCGACACCCGCGGCTTCCTCCAGGCCAAGCTGGGCGCGCGGCCGGGCCACCTGGTCGACGACGAGACCGGCGCGGTGCTCGGCGTGCACGCGGGGGTGCACGGGTTCACCGTCGGGCAGCGGCACGGGCTGGGCATCGAGGCGCCCGCACCCGACGGGCGGCCCCGGTACGTGCTGTCGCTGGAGCCGGTGAGCGGGAACGTGCGGGTCGGCGCCGTGGAGAAGCTGGGCGTGCGCGAGATCGTGGCCGAGCGACCGGTCTGGCCGTCCGGGGTCGCCCTGGGCGGGGAGGTCGAGTGCGTGGCGCAGGTGCGCGCGCACGGGGGGACCTCGGCGGCGCGGGCAGCCCTGGTCGACGGGGCGCTGGTGGTGCGGCCGTCGGCGGAGCTGCGGGGGGTGGCGCCGGGGCAGGCCGTGGTGCTCTACCGCCCGGACCCGGCCGGGGACGTGGTGCTGGGCAGCGGGATGATCTCCGCCACCCGTTGACCTGCCGGGGGACAGCCGTCCCCTCCCGCAAAGCGCTCGCGCTGTCGGTGGCGTTCGGGGACACTCCACCCCCGTGGAGGTCGACCTGGTCACCGTCGATGAGGCGGACAAGTCCGTGCTGGCGAACCTGGTCCAGTTCTACCAGTACGACTTCTCCGAGATCCGCGACCTCGCCCTGACCCGGCACGGCACGTTCACCTACCGCTACCTCGACCCCTACTTCACCGAGGCGGACCGGGAAGCCGACTTCATCACCGTCGACGGCCGACTCGCGGGCTTCGCGCTGACCCGGGGGGACGTCGACGAAGACGGGTCGTGGAACGTCGCCGAGTTCTTCGTCGCCCGTGGTCACCGCCGTCGAGGTGTGGCGCGGGCGTCCGCCCGGCGCCTGTTCACCCGGCGTCCCGGGTTGTGGACGCTGTCCGTCGACCACGGCAACCGACCGGCCGCGGCCCTGTGGCGGTCCGTCATCGGCGCGGTCGCCGTGGGGCCGGTCGTCGAGGCCGACCGGTACCCGCCCGACGCGGCCGTCGCCTGCACGCGGTTCCGCTTCCGGGTGGCCGCCACGGCCGAGCAGTCACCGCGGACCGGGCCGCCGCGCTCCGCGGGCACCGAACCCGCGGGGTGAGTCCGGACAACTCGAACCCCGCCCGTTCGGACGCTCCGAACGGGTCAGCGGGTGGGGTCCAGCAGGAGCTTGCCCACCGTCTTCCTGGCGCGCAGGTCCTCGTGGGCCCGGCGGGCGTCGGCCAGCGCGTACTCGCCGCCGCCGATCACCTTCAGCGAGCCCCGCTGGGCCGCCGCGAACAGCTCCCGCATGGCGTGCTGCATCAGGCCCGGCTTGGTGAAGGCGTGCGGCAGCCAGAGGCCGCTGATCGTCGTGGAGTGGGAGAGCAGGGCGGGGAGGTTCACCGGCTTGGGCGGCACGCGGCTGGCCATGCCGAAGAACGCCAGCCTACCGAGGGGCGCGAGGGCGGCGATGCTGCGGTCGGTGACCGTGCCACCGGTCATCTCCAGGACGACGTCCACCCGCTTGCCGCCGTTGGCCTCGCGGATGGCGGCGGTGAGGTCTTCGGCGCCGGGGTCGATGGCGGCGTCCGCGCCCAGGCTCAGGGCGAGGTCGCGCTTGTCCTGGGTGCTCGCGGCGGCGATGACCCGGCCCGCGCCCATCGCCTTGGCCAGCTGCACGGCCAGGGTGCCGACCCCGCCCGCCGCGGCGTGGACGACGACCGACTCCCCGGCCTCCAGGTGGGCGGCGGTGCGCAGTAGCAGCCAGGCGGTGGTGCCCTGCACGACGAGGCCGAGGGCGGTCAGGTCGTCGACGTCGTCGGGGACCTCGAAGGCCATGTGCTCGGGGGCGGCGACGCGCTCGGCGTAACCGCCCGCGTCGACCATGGACACCAGGCGCCTGCCGTCGGCGGCGCGGCCGACCACCTCGTTGCCGGGGATGAGCGGCAGGGAGGCGGGGGCGAGGTAGCTGTTCTCGGCGTTGTGCGTGTCCGCGTAGTTGATGCCCGCGCGCGAGACCTCCACCAGCACCCGGCCCTCACCCGCGGTGGGGTCCGGGAGGTCGGCGGGGACGAGCACCTCGGGTCCGCCGAACTCGGTGATCTGGATGGCGCGCACGGGTTCCTCCTCGGCTCGACGACTGCCAGGGAACCCTAACCCCGGTCCTCAGCCCTGGCCCGCCCACGGCCAGTCCACCGGTCTGTCGACCTGCCCACCGGCTTCGCCCAGCATGACCAACCCCCTTCGCCCGACCCGCCTGCGCATTCCGGGGCTCAGCCTAGGGCGCCGCGCCCGCGTCGGGATTCCCTTGTGGAGCCCGCAACCGCGGGCGGTGCGGCGGACCCGCGTCAAGCTCACGCCGGGTGACAGGCGTCCCGGTCCGCCTGGGCAGGTGGTCCACCCGAACGGCCGTTGTGATCACGGCGGGTTGCGCCAACTGTCGCACCGTCGGTCTCGCTATCGGTGAGCGGCGGTGAAAAAGGTTGACCCGGCCGGGGGGAATCCGGATTCACCCGGACCCCGGCCGAGTCACCGGAATTACCCGGGTGGGCCGCCGGTCCGTGGGGGATTCACGCACGTCAGCCCGCATTGGGCTGTTCGAGTGGGTGAGTGAGTTGATCACTCACGTTTGGTGATCGGGTCAGAACGAGACCTTATGCATGTTCACCCGTTACGCAGGGACTCTTCATATCGACGTATCTGATGCCCGCACTTTTGCTCTACTACCAATGAGCAGGTCGGTGTGAGTGCACATACCGACCGTGACCGACGACCTGTACCGGGGTGGCACTTCATGGCGAGCATGGACCCATACGGCGATCAGCACACCACAGACCCAGGCGGCGGGGAGGCCGACGGGGTCTGCGAGGTGGCCGGTCCCCCGCCGACCGTCCTCATGCGTCACCGGGCGAGGTTCCTCAACCCGTCCACCGCGCTGCCCGGCCGCGGCCACCGGCGGCCGGACTCCACGGCGTACCGCACCGACACCCTGCTGGTGCCGCTGCGCCTGGCCCGCGACGCGGCGCTGATCGCCCGGTTCAACGAGGCCATCGCCTCGCTGGGCGCCGAACTGGTGGTGCGCCTGCCGCGCACGCCGCGGTGGGCCGCCGCGCTGGAGTCCTTCGACGACGGGTTCGCCGTGCCGGTGCTGGTGCGCTGCCTGGAGGACTCCGACGCCGACGAGAGCCCGGACCCGTGGTGCGTGCTGGTGCGGCTGCGCCGCCGGTTCCCCGACGCCGACCTGGAGGGGATCGGCCTGGAGCACCTGGCGCTGGCGGCGTCGGTGCGGATGGAGGGCGCCCCCTTCGGCAGCGGGGTCCCCTTCGGCAGCGGCGTCCCCTTCGGCAGTGGTGTTCCGTTCGGCAGTGGAGTCGGGGGTGGCGGCGTGGCGTTGGCGACCGGGAACCGCAATCCGGTCCGGGTGTTCCTGCCCGAACCGCGCCGGGTGGCCCATCCGGCCGACCTGGTCGCCGGGCGGCGGCCGGTGGTGGCGGTGCTCGACACCGGCATCGGCGAGCACCCGTGGCTGACCGTCGGCGACCCGTGCGACGACCCGGTGGTGCAGGTGGCCCCGGAGTTCCAGGGGCTGCTGGCCGACCTGGAGGAGACCATGGTCGACGCCAGCGGCGCGGTCATGCCGCCGCTGGCGTCCCCGCACGACCAGCGCGACGTGCTGCAGCCGCTGCTCGGCGTCACCGACTCGCACTCCGGGCACGGCACGTTCGTCACCGGCCTGGTGTTCCAGAACTGCCCGGACGCGCGGATCCTGTCGCTGCGGGTGCTGCACACCGACGGCATCACCACCGACGCGTCGGTGCTGCTGGCGCTGGAGTGGCTGCGCGAGCGGGTCCGCAACGCCCTGGACAACGGGATCGCCGAGGACCTCGTCGACGTGGTGTCGGTGTCGCTGGGCTTCTACCCGGAGCACGCCGACCGGCAGACCGGGCTGCTGCTGGCCGAGGCGGTGCGCAAGCTGACCGACCTCGGGGTGGTCGTGGTCGCCGCCGCGGGCAACGACGCGACCACCCGCCCGTTCGTCCCGGCGGCGCTCGCGCTCAACCCGGACGGCTCCAACACCGGCAACCCGCTGCTGGTGGCCGTCGGCGCGCTCAACGCCTCCGGCCGCACCGTCGCCGCGTTCTCCAACGAGGGCGACTGGGTCACCCGGTGGGCGCCGGGCAACGCCGTGGTCAGCACCGTGCCGCTGTGGCAGGGCCCGGAGGGCTCGGGGCTGGGCACCGCGGGCGACGGCACGCCGAACATGAGCCGCACCTCCCCCGACCCCGACGACCTGACCACCGGGTTCGCCGTCTGGGCCGGGACCTCCTTCGCCACCCCGGTGGTGGCCGGGATGCTCGCGGCCAACCTGGCCGCGGCCAAGGACGCCACCACCGACCAGGACCGCCGCGTCCGGGCGGCCGACGCGCTGGCCGCCACCGACGAGCAGCTCCGGAAGCTGGGCTGGCTGTCCTGACCGCCCGTGCCGCCCGCGCGGCGGGACTGTTCCCGCCGCGCGGGCAGTACTGTCTACTGCCATGGCCGGTCGTCCCTGGGCAGCACGGTGAGCGCGGGGAACGCGCGCACCCTGCGCCGGGCGGGCACGCTGTGGCAGCGGGCCAGGGTGGCCGTCTACGCCTACGAGTTCGCCAGGGCGCGGTCGCTGTCGGAGCAGGCGCTCGACGCCCTGGACAACGCCCCGGAGCCCACCGACCAGGACCTGATCCCGATGCGGGTCCGGGTGCTGGTCACCGCCGCCTACGCCGACACCGAGGTCGGTGAGGTCGAGCGCGGCCTGGGCAGGCTGGACACCGCGGGCGGGCTCGTCGCGGCCATCGCCGACCCGGCCAGCCGCTCGGAGCTGGAGCTGCTCTCCCGGGAGCAGCGCGGTTTCCGGCTGATCCGGGTCGGCCGCACCGAGGAGGGGCTGCGCACCCTCGACGAGATCGCCCACAAGCTGGAGCAGGAGCTGGCGACCGGGGTCGGCGAGCCGAGCGTGCTGGCGATCCTGCACCTCAACCGCAGCCTGGCCTACATCGGGCAGGCGCACACCGCCGCCGCGGTCGCCGAGGTCAACCGGTGCATCGAGCTGACCGAGCAGTACGAGATGGACCCGACCATCGCGATCAAGGCCCGGCACAACCTGGGCTACGTGGCCTACATGTCCGGGGACATGCCGACCGCGCTGCGGCTGTTCGAGGAGTCGGCCAGGACGTGCACCGAGCAGGCGCCGACGCTGCTGCCGATCGTCCGGCTCGACCAGGCCCGCGCGCTGCTGGCCGCCGGGCTCGCCGAGGAGGCCGCGCGCAGCCTGGACGAGGCGCTGCCGGTGCTGCGCAAGCAGCGCGGCGGGCAGGACGCCGCCGAGGCCGAGGTGGCCAGGGCGGCGGCGGCCCTGCTCGACGGCGACCCCGCGTTCGCCCACCGCCGGGCCACGTCCGCGCACACCAGCTTCACCAAGCGCGGCAACCGGCGCTGGGCGGCGATCGCCCGGCTGGCCGCGGTCCGCGCGCAGGCGCAGTCCGCGCTCGACGACCGCGGGCGCACGGTGCGGCGCACCCTGGTCGACACCGCGGTCCGGCTGGCCGACGACCTGCGCGAGCTGATGCTGGAGGACGAGCGGGCGCTGGCGCTGCTGCTGGCCGCCCGGTTGCAGATCCGCCGCGGGGAACTGGATTCCGCGCGCGAGCTGCTCGACGCGGTGCCGCCGCCGCGGTCCACGACCCCGATCGACCACCGGATGCTGCTGCGGCTGTGCCGGGCGGAGCTGGCCATCGCCGCGGGCAGCCCGCGCCGCGCGTTCGCCCAGGCCCGGTCCGGGCTCACCGAGCTGGGCCGGGTGCGCGACAAGATGGGCGGGATGGAGCTGGTGTGCGGCACCGCCGTGCACGGGCAGGAACTGGGCGAGCTGGCGGTGCGGCAGGTGCTGCGCAGGCCCCGCCCGGACGCGCGCGGCCTGTTCGGCTGGTTGGAGCGGACCCGCGCGCAGGTCTACCGCTACGAGCCGCTGCCGGTGTCGCTGCCGCGGGAGGTGGCGGCGAAGGCGGCCGAGCTGCGCAACGTGCGCCGGGCGGTGCAGTCGGCCCGGGTGGCGGGGCAACCGGTGGCGCAGCTTGAGAAGCAGACCGCGGCGCTGGAGCGGGAGGTGTCGCGGCAGGGCTGGTCGGCCGGGGCGCTGGGCAGCCCGCGCCCGGTGGCGGCGCTGGGCGAGGTGGCCGCGGCGCTGGGGGACCGGGCGCTGGTGTCGTTCGCCAAGCCCGACGGCGCGGTGGTGGCCGTGGTGGTCACCGCGAACCGCACCAGGATGGTGCGCCTGGGCGACTCGGCCACCGCCGCGGAGTGGGCCGCGCGGCTGCACGCCGACCTGGACGCGCTGGCCCCGGACACGCTGCCGCCGCCGGTGGTCGAGGTGGTGAAGGCGTCCGCGGCGCGCAGCGCGGGCGCGCTGGACGCGCAGCTCATCCGGCCGCTGCTCGACGCGGTCGGCGACCGGGACCTGGTGGTCGTGCCGACCGGGCCGCTGTACGCGGTGCCGTGGGGGAGCCTGCCGTCGCTGCGCGGCCGGTCGGTGGTGGTCGCCCCGTCGGCGACCGCGTGGCTCTCCGCCGAGCGCGCCGACCCGCCCGGGGGCAGCACGCTGCTGGCCCGCGGCCCCGGGCTCACCGGGCTGGTGGCCGAGGAGGAGCACCTGCTGGCGGTCTACCCGGACGCGGTCACCCTCGACGGCGGGCGGGCGACCGTGGCCGGGGTGCTCGCCGCGCTCGACGGCGCCGACCTGGCGCACCTGGCCGCGCACGGCGAGCACGAGCCGACGAACGCGCTGTTCTCCCGGCTGGAGCTGGCCGACGGCCCGCTGTTCGCCTACGAGGTGGCCCGGCTGCCGCAGCCGCCCCGGCAGGTGGTGCTGGCCGCCTGCGAGCTGGCGCTGAACTACGTGCGCCCCGGCGACGAGGCGCTGGGCTACGCGGGGGCGCTGCTGGCGGGCGGGGTGCGCACGGTGGTGGCGGCCACCAGCCGGGTCGGCGACGAGGCGGCGGCGACCGCCATGGCCGACTACCACCGCGGCCTGGCCGAGGGGATCACCCCGGCCCGCGCGCTGGCCGCCTCGGTGGCCCGCGACCCCTACCGCAGGCCGTTCATCTGCCTGGGCGCGGGCTGACCGGCCCGCCTGTGGACAGGCGGTGGACAGCCGGTCTCCCGGCTCCCTACGATCATCGAATTGTGTTGTGGGCCACAGCGCTGTCGGGCCACATTCCACTCCGATCCCCATGGAGGCAGTGCGATGAGCAGCCCTGTCACGCTCTGCGCGGCTTTCCAGGCCACCGCCGAGCGCAACCCCTACCTGGTGGCCCTGCGGACCCCCGGTGACGCCGTGTCGATCACCTGGCGCGAGTACGGGCGCCGGGTCCGCCGGATCGCCGCGGGCCTGGCCGCCCTCGGGGTGCGCCGCGGCGACGCGGTGGGCCTGATGCTGACCAACCGCCCGGAGTTCCACCTGATCGACGCCGCCGCGCTGCACCTGGGCGCGGTGCCGTTCTCGGTCTACAACACCAGCTCCGCCGAGCAGTTGGAGTACGTGTTCTCCAACGCGGGCAACAGGATCGTGCTCACCGAGCAGGTCTTCGTGCCGGTGCTGCGCGCCGCGGGCCCGCGGTTGGACGTCATCTGCGTGGAGGAGGGCGTCGAGGGCACCACCTCGCTGGCGGAGCTGGAGGCGGGCGGCGCCGAGGACTTCGACTTCGAGGCCGCCTGGCGCGCGGTCGAGCCGACCGACCTGGCGACGATCATCTACACCTCGGGCACCACCGGCCCGCCCAAGGGCGTGGAGCTGACCCACGCGAACGTCCTGGCGGTGTCCGTGGCGCTGGACGACGCCTACGACATCACCCCGGGCGACCGGGTGCTGTCGTTCCTGCCCTCGGCGCACATCGCCGACCGGGTCGTGGCGCACTACGCGTCGATGCTCTACGGCACCCTGGTGACGACGGTGGCCGACGCCAGGCAGCTCGCCGCCGCGCTGCCCGACGCGCGGCCGAACGTGTTCTTCGCCGTGCCCCGGGTGTGGCAGAAGTTCACGCTGGCCATCGACACCGCGCTGGCCGCGGAACCCAGTGCTGCCAAGCGGAAGCTCGCGCGGTGGGCGATCGACGTGGGGATCAGGCGCAGCGCACTGGTCCGCGCGGGCGAGCCCGTCCCGCCCGCGCTGGCGTTGCGGCACCGGCTGGCGGACGCGGTCGTGCTGTCGAAGCTGCGCGAGAGGCTGGGGTTGGACGAGGCGAAGCTGTGCCTGTCCGGCGCGGCGGCGATCCCGGTGGAGACGCTGGAGTTCTTCTGGGGCCTGGGGATCGAGGTCTACGAGATCTGGGGCATGTCCGAGACCGCCGGGCTGGGCACCTCCACCCGGCCGGGCACGCTGCGGTTCGGCACCGTGGGCACGGCCGTGCACGGCGTCGAGGTGCGCCTCGCCGCCGACGGCGAGCTGCTCATCCGCGGCGGGTCGGTGATGCGCGGCTACCGCAACGACCCGGTGCGCACCGCCGAGGCGGTCGACGCCGAGGGCTGGGTGCACACCGGCGACATCGGGGTGGTCGACGGCGACGGGTTCGTCAGCATCGTCGACCGCAAGAAGGAGCTGATCATCAGCTCCTCGGGCAAGAACATGTCGCCGACGAACATCGAGAACGCGGTCAAGGCGTCGAGTTCGCTGATCGGGCAGGTGGTGGCGATCGGCGACAACCGCCCGTACGTGTGCGCGCTGGTGGTGCTCGACGCCGACGCCGCGGCCGGGTTGGCCGCCGAGCACGGGCTGCCCGCGGACTCGCCCGCGGCCGTGGCCGGGAACGAGCGGGTCCGGGCGCTGGTCGCCGACGCGGTCCGGGCGGGCAACGCGAAGCTGTCCCGGATCGAGCAGGTCAAGCGCTTCCGGATCGTGCCGGGCTCCTGGGAGCCGGGCGGCGACGAGCTGACCCCGACGCTCAAGCTGCGCCGCAAGCCGATCGCGGAGAAGTACGCGCACGACATCGACGACCTCTACGCGGACTCGCCGACCGGCGAGACGATCGACCTGGGAAGCTGATTCCCGCTCGGCGGCAACCTTCGCGGGGCGCCCGGCGTCTTCACTCGGTGGAGACGCCGGTCCGACCCGTGCGACCGCCTCTATCCCCCTTGTGTATACACTCAGTGTGTACCGGTTGACATCGACCTCTGGGGGGTACCGGTGACCACACGTCCACTGATCCCGCTCTTCGCTTCCGTCTTCTTCTCCGCCGTGCTGTTCGCGGCGGGCTGCTCCACGGCGGACTCCGCCACGCCCGTCCCCGAGATGGCCGAGCGCGGGACCACGCTCACCTCGGCCAAGCTCGCCAGGCAGGACATGACCAACAAGGTCAGCCTGACCGGCAAGGTGACCATCAACCCGATCTTCGGCCTGGTCGCGCCCGCCGACGGCGAGATGCGCTACGTCGAGGTGAAGGACGTCAAGGGCACCCCGACCAAGCCGACCCGCGCGGGCGCGGTGTGGGCGGGCGGCAAGCCGACCGACGTCGACGTGCCCGCGGGCGCGACCTTCGCGGGCAGGCTGGTCGACGACCGGGCCAAGGTGACCGCCGGGATGCCGGTCGTGTCGGCCAAGTTCGGCGGCTACGGCCTCGTCGCCGACATCGACGGCGCGCAGGCCTACACGCTCTCCGACGGCCTGGCCGCGATCAAGGCGCAGATCAAGAACGGGCCCGGCCCGTTCGACTGCGCCGTGCTGGGCACCATCGCCGCGCTGCCGCCGGGCACCATCCCCGACCCGCCCGCGCCGCCCGCCGCCCCGCCCGCGCAGTCGAACCCGTCCGGCCCCCCGCAGGCCCCCGTGGCCCCGCCCGCCGAGCAGCCCAAGGACACCCGCTCGCCCTCGGAGGCCACCGGGATGCGCCTGGTCTGCACCCCGCCCGCGGACGTCAAGCTCATCAACGGCGCCGAGGCCACCCTGGAGGTCATCACCGCGCGGGCCACCGGCGTGCTGGTCGCCCCCGTGGAGGCGGTCGCGGGCAGGCAGGGCGCGGGCAAGGTCGACGTGCTCGGCCCCGACGGCGCCCGCCGCACCGTGGACGTGCAACTGGGCCTCACCGACGGCCGCGTGGTCGAGATCCGCGGCGGGCTCACCGGCGACGAGACCCTCGCGGTCCCCGGCCCGAACCTGCCCGAGGCGCCGCAGAAGTCGGGGAACTGACGTGACGCCCCTCATCCAGCTCTCCGGCCTCACCAAAACCCTGACCGGTCAAGGGGAACCGCGCCCGATCCTGTCCGGTGTGGACCTGACCGTGCACGCGGGCGACAGCGTCGCCATCCTCGGCCGCTCCGGCTCCGGCAAGAGCACCCTGCTGAGCCTGATCGGCCTGTTCGACCGCCCCGACGGCGGCCAGTACCTGCTGGGCGGCAAGGACATCACCCGCGTCCCCGAGCGGCGCGCGGCCCGGCTGCGCAGCGAGGAGTTCGGCTTCGTCTTCCAGCGCTTCTTCCTGCTCAAGCACCTCACCGCCGCGCAGAACGTGGCCATGGCCCTGGTCAACGGCCAGGGCTGGGCGGGTCGGCGCAACCGGCGGGCGAAGGTCATGGCGGCGCTGGAGCAGGTCGGCATCGCGCACCTGGCCAAGCAGCGCCCGCCGCGGATGTCCGGCGGCGAGCAGCAGCGGGTCGCGATCGCCCGCGCCCTGGTCCGCCAACCGAAGATCCTGCTCGCCGACGAGCCCACCGGCGCCCTCGACACCGAGACCGGCGCGCTGGTCATCGACGTGCTGCACTCGGCCACCGACCGCGGCTGCGGGCTCATCCTGGTCACCCACGACCACGCGCACGCCAACCGGATGCAGCGCGTCGTGCGGCTGACCGACGGGGCGCTGCGGCCCGAACCCAGGGGGGTGCTGATCTGATGGCGCTCTCCGGGAAGCTGCGCTCGGCGGTCATCATCGGCGGCCAGGGCATCCGCGCGCGCAAGCTGCGCACGTTCCTGTCCATGATCAGCCTGTTCCTCGGCGTGCTCGCGGTGGTGGCGGTGCAGGCCGGGTCCGAGATCGCCAACCGCGCACTGCTGGCCGACATCGAGTTGCAGCAGGGCAGGGACGGCAGCGTCAACGTGTCCCTGCCGCAGCACGCGAAGACGGTGGAGATCACCCAGGAGGTGCTGCGCGGCCACCCCGAGGTCGTCGGCGCCACCAGCACCAAGGCCACGATCGGCGAGCCGGGGGTCGTCGCGATCAACCCCGGACCCTCGCCGTTCAAGTACGCCGACCGCTCCCAGGGTTCCTACGAGGTCGTCTGCGAGCCGAACGGCTACTGCGAGCAGCGCAGGGTCGAGAACCCCGCCCCACCCGGGCAGGCGATCGAGCTGCAACTGGTCGGCCTGACCGGCGACATCCGCCAGTTCCGGCCGTTCCAGACGCGGGCGGGCCAGTGGTTGGACTTCAGCGGTGAACCGTCGCTGTCACCGGGGCTCGTGCTGAACAAGGAGGCCGCCACCGGCTTCGCCCAGAACCGCGTCCCGGCGCAGATGCGCCTCGTCGGCGGTACCGCCGACGCCACCCCGCGCATCCTCGGCGTGGTCGACGACGGTTCGAGCATGCCCACCGCGTACGTGCGCGCCGACGAGCTGTTCACCTGGCTCTCCCCGGGCGCGGCCACCCCGGACCCGCGCACCGGTGGCGGCGCGTCGATGACCCTGTACATGTGGCCGTCGAGCGAACCGGTGGTGCAGACCCTCACCGCCCGCCTGACCGGGGTGGGTGCGGACCCGTCGCAGCTCTACAGCAACACGGTCAATTCGCGTGAGCGGATCGGCTCCCAACTCGACCTGATGCGGTGGATCTTCCTCGGCATGGCCGCGCTGGTCCTGCTGATCGGCGTCGCGGGCATCCTCAACGTCGGCCTGGCCACGGTCGGCGAGCGCATCGAGGAGTTCGCCCTGCGCCGCGCGGTCGGCACCCCGAGGCTGCTGCTCGCGGGCATCGTGCTGGCCGAGACCCTGATCATCGGCCTGCTCACCGCCGCAGCGGCCATCGGGGTGGGCGTGGTCGGGCTGCAACTGGCGGGGAAGGTGCTCGGTTCCCAGACCCAGTTGTTGCAGGACGTGGAATTCCCCTGGCAGGCGGGCGCGGCCGGGGTCGTCGCCGGTCTGGTCGCGGGCATCCTGGGCGGGTTGCTCCCGGCGATCCGCGCCGCCCGCATCCCGATCGCCACGGTCATGCGCGCCTGAACCAGGACCCGCCCCGGAACCCGCGTCCACAGCCGTTCCGGGGCGGTTCCCGGCGGCCTGCCCACCCCGCGTGGCCTACAGCCCCGTGTCAGACCCGGTGGGCTCAGCCCGTTCCCGGTGCTGCTGCTCGACGAGCCGTTCCTGGTCGGCACGGACCGACCGCGCCGGGGGGAAACCCGCCCGGCGGGCCAGTGCCACGACCACGACACCGACAGCGGCCAAGCCCGCGGCGACCCAGGGTGTCGCGGCCACCCCCGCGGTGTCGAGCACCGCACCGCCGAGCAGGGATCCCCCCGCCATGCCGATGTTCCACCCGGTGACCCAGATGGAGTTCGCGGTGTCGGCGGCGTGCGGGGCGGCGCGGACCCCCGCGGTCTGCATGAGGACGGGCATCGCGCCGTGGGTGAGGCCCCACAGCGCCGCGCACCCGAGCAGCGCGGGCGCCGACGACGCGACCACCCCGAAGCCCGCCAGGCACAGCGCGCACAGGCCCAGCACGGTGAGCGCGCTCAGGCGCGGCGCGCGGTCGGCGGTCGCCCCCGCGGCCCACACCCCGGCCAGGGACCCGAGGCCGAAGACGAACAGCACCGTCCCCGCCGCCACGCCCCGGTTGGCCACGAACGGCGCGATGTAGGTGTAGAGCACGTAGAAGCCGAGCACGACCGCCACGGACGCGCCGTTGACCGCGGCCACACCGGGGATCCGCAGGACCGCGGTCATGCCCGCGCCGCGGGTGGGCGGGGGTGCCGCGACGGGCGGCAGCACGCGGAGCCCGACCACGGCGAGCACCGCCGCCATCGCGCTGAGCAGGCCGAAGGTCGCCCGCCAGCCGACGAGGTCGGCCAGCGCGGTGCCCGCCGGGATGCCCAGGGACAGCCCGATCGTCATGCCCGCCAGGGCCGTGGCGATGGCCCGGCCGCTCCGCTCCGGGTCCAGGCGCGCCGCGTAGCCGGGCACCAGTGCCCAGAGCACCCCCGCCGCGACCCCGGAGAGGACGCGGGCGGCCAGCGACAGCGGGAAGGACCCGGACGCCGCGGTGACGAGGTTGGTCGCCGCGAACGCGACGAGCAGGGCGACGAGCAGCGCCCGCCGGGGGACCCGCAGGGTCAGCGCCGTCATGGGGATGGCGGTGACGGCGGCGGCCAGCGCGTAGCCGGTCACGAACAGCCCGGCGCGGGACTCGCCGATCGCGAGGTCGGCGCTCAGCGCGGGCAGCACGCCCGCGGGCAGCGCCTCGGTCAGGATCGTCACGAACGAGGCGGTGGCGAGGACCAGCAGGCCGGTGGAAGACCGGGGTGGGGGTGGAGTCATGCCCCGACGGTGCAACCCTCACGCTCGCGTGAGGGTCAAGCGGGTGTGAGCCGCGTCGCGGCCGCACGCGCGTCGCGCAGGTAGGCGTCGAGCGCCTCCCGGTCGCGCGTCAGGCACCGGATGCGCCGGTCCAACTGCTCCCGCCGCGCGGCCACCTGATCGATCATCTCCTGGCACGGGACCCGCGGCAGCAACGCGGCCGGGCCGTCGAGGTAGGGCAGGATGTCGCGGACGATCCGGGTGGGCAACCCGGCCTCGATGAGGCGGCGGATCTGCCGGACCACGTCCTCCGCGCCCGCGCAGTACTCGCGGTAGCCGTTGTCCCCGCGCGCCGGGCGGATCAGGCCCTCGTCCTCGTAGTGACGCAACGCGCGGACACTGACCCCGGTGGCTCGTGCCAACTCACCGATCCGCATGCGGCCCACCCTCGCCCTCGTGCCCGCGCCCGGGCTCCACCGTACTCGCCAGATCCGACAACGGAAGCCGGTGCGGAGTCCCCACTCGCCGTCGGGCTGCCACACGCGTGACCGCGTCGTCTCCCGAAGTCACGCCCCAGCGGGCTCCCACTCGGAATTGGCGCCGCACAGGACGAGGGCGGGGAGCTCGGCATCGATGTCCCCGCCCAGCCACGCCGCGAACGGCGCCGCCGCCGCGGGCTCCACGGCCAGCCGGAACTCGTCCCACAACCGGTCCCGGGCGGCCAGGATCGCGCCGTCGTCGACGAGCACCGACCGGGCGCCCGCCGCACGCAGGACGTCGAACGGCAACTCCCCGACCCGGGTGGCCCCCAGCGCCGAAGCGGCGACGGAATCGGTGGGGGAGTCCACCGGCCGCCCCGCCGCCAGCGCGTCGTGCAGGGCCCGGCACCGCGTCGGCTCCACCGCGAACACCGGCAACCCGGTCAGCGCCGACCCGGCGGCCAACCCGCCCCCGCCGACGGCCACCACCACCGCGTCCACGTCCGGCGCCTCGGCGATGACCTCGGCCGCGCAGGTCCCCTGCCCCGCCACCACCAGCGGGTGGTCGTAGGCGGGCAGGTACAGCGCCCCCGCCGCATCCGCCTCCGCCAGCGCGGCCCGCGCCGCCTCGGCGTACCCGGTGCCGTGCCGCACCAGCTTGGCCCCCGCCGCCTCGATCAGCGCCGCCTTCGCCGCGGGCACCGACGCCGGCACGAACACCGTCGCCGGGACGCCGAGCAACCGGGCCGCGGTGGCCACCGCCGCACCGTGGTTGCCACCCGAGGCCGTCACCACGTGGGCGGGCAACTCCCCACCCAGCAGGGCGTTGAGCGCGCCCCGCAGCTTGAAGGACCCGCTGAGCTGGAGGTGCTCCAACTTGAACACCACCGGCCGCCCGTCCACCTCCGCCCGCAGCAGCGGGGTCCGCCGGGCGTGGGGGGCGATCCGCCCGGCCGCGGCGGTGACGTCGGCGTGGTCCACAGAGGGCTCCTCGGGTGTGTTGAGGGGTTGCCCCCACTGTAGGCCGACCGATCCACCACACTGCTGTGGTGACCACCGCACCCTGGGCCCCCGGCTCCGCCACCGGCGTCGGCTCCCTCCCCGGCCAGGACCCGCGCGAGGCCGCCGCCGTGGTCCTCGGCGAACTGCCCGACCTCCCGCACCTGCCCGAACTCCCCGGCCGGGGCCCGGGCGCCGACACCATCGGCCGCACGGCGGCGCTGCTGGTCGACCTGGCGGTCGAACTCGTCCCCTCCGGCTACCGGGTCACCGCCCACCGCGGCCTCGACCACCGCCGCGCCGAAGACCACCTCCGCCGCGACCTCGACGCCATCGAGGAGGCGGCCGAGACGGCCAAGCCGAAGCTGCTCAAGCTGCAACTGGCGGGCCCCTGGACCCTCGCCACCGGCGTCGAACTCCCCCGCGGCCACCGCGTCCTCACCGACCGGGGCGCCCTCCGCGAGTTCGGCGAGTCCCTGGCCGAGGGCCTGACCCGGCACGTGGCCGAGGTCCGCCGCCGCACCGGCGCCGAGGTCGTGGTCCAACTCGACGAACCCAGCCTCCCCGCCGTCCTGGCCGGATCCCTCCCCACCCCCTCCGGCTACGGCGTGGTCCCCCCGGTCCCCGCCCCGGACGCCCGCGACACCCTCGCCACCCTCGTCGACGCCGCCAAGTCCGCCACCGGCCACCCGGTGGTCGTCCACTGCTGCGCCCCCCGCCCCCCGGTCGCCCTCCTCCGCTCAGCGGGCGCCGGAGCCCTCTCCCTCGACGCCACCCTCCTGGGCACCATCCCCGCCGCCCTCTCCGACGACATCGGCGAAGCCTGGGACGCGGGGACCACGTTCTTCCTCGGCCTGGTCCCCAGCACCGACCCCACGTCCCCGGTCACCCTGCGCGGCCTGGCGGACCCGGCCCTCAAGCTGGTCGACCGCCTCGGCTTCCCCCGCACCCTCCTGGCAGGTTCGGCGGTCGTCACCCCCACCTGCGGCCTCGCCGGAGCCACCCACGCCTGGGCCCGCCGGGCGCTGTCGCTGTCGAGGGACCTGGGCAAGGCCTTCGTCGAACCCCCGGAGTCCTGGTAGCCCCCGTGGGCGCACGAGCAACGCGTCCCTGTTGCGCACACCGTTCGATCGATCTGCTGTCACGCACTGGGGTTCGTCCTCTCCTGCGGCCACGACTCGGGTGATCCGCCATCCGCACAGCGGCCTGCGGTGTCAAGCCGGGGCCGTTCACCGCGTCGCCTACCGGGCGGTCGGGGCGAGGCGGCCCACCAACCGAAGCCGAGGTCGTCAGCCCACTCGACCGCGGTCGGCGGGCCCCGACTGCCGCCTGGCTGGGCCAGGCGGCAGTCGGGAGCACGTCCTACACCTGTTGTCCAGCACGGGGTTCCGGTGACGGCTGGTCCGCGCTCAGCCTGCCGGACCGGGCCAGCGCGCGGACCGACCCGGCGCAGACCAGCCCGAGGCAGGCCAGGGCGAGCCACGGCAACCACGACAGGCCCGCGGCGCGCGCCAGGTCGAGCGCTGTGCCGGTGAGCAGGTTCCCGAGCAGGATGCCGATGCCGACGATCGTGTTGTAGAGGCCGTAGTGCGTCGCGACCAGTCGGTCGCGGGCCAGCGTGACGATCATGTCCAGCTCGAACGGGAACACCACGATCGTGCCCAGCGCCAGCAGCGCCGCGCTCAGCAGCAGCGCCGCCGCGGGCAGCACCGGTCGGGTGGGCGTGGCCGCGGTGAGCGCGGGCGGCACGAACGCCGCGCCCATCAGCGCCAAACCGGTGATCAGGCTCCGGGTCGGGCCGAGCCTGCGGCTGAACCAGGCGGTCACCCTGAGCTGCCCCGCGATCGCGAGCCCGCCGGACACGACGAACACCGCGGTGACCAACGCCGTGCCCGCCGTGCTGTTCCCGGCTATCCAGCGGGCTTGCAGCGGGAGTGCCAGGTACACCTGGAACGACAGCACCGACGACCCGATCATCGCGGCGGCGAACAGCAGGAACGGGCGGTTGGCGAGCACGGACCGCCAGACCGCGGTCACCGGCTCCCGGTCCGCGGACCGCTTGGTTGCCGCGCCGGGCAGCGCCCGGACCTGCAACCCCGTCAGCACCGCGAACACCGCGGCCGCGACCAGGCAGGTGAGCCGGAAGTCCACCGCGGTCAGCGCCAGCCCGACGACCGGCCCGAGCAGGACCCCGGCCTGGTAGAAGACGTTGAACAGGGCGAACGCCTCGACCCGTCGGGCACCGGAATCGTGCGCGAGGTAGGCCCGTACCGCCGGGTTGAACAGCGCCCCGGCGAACCCGGTCGCCGCCGAGGCGACCAGCAGCGCGGGTACCGCGTCGGCCACCCCGAGCAGCGCGAACCCCGCCGTGCGCAGCCCGCAGCCCGCCACGATGAGCGGCTTGTAGCCGATCCGGTCGGCGAGCGTGCCGCCGATGAGGAACATGCCCTGCTGGGAGAAGTTGCGGATGCCGAGGACCAGCCCGACCGTCCACCCCGCCAGCGCCAGGTCACCGGACAGGTGCACGGCCAGGTAGGGCATGAGCATGTAGAAGCCGAGGTTGATGGTGAGCTGGTTGAGCAGCAGCAGCCGCGTCGGGGCGCCGAACGACCGGTAGCCGGAGAGGATCCCGCTCATGCGGTCACCTCGCGGGTTCGGCGGTCTTCCCGGCGGGCGCACTGCGCCGACGGCCCGCTCGCACGCCCGCTCACGGGTCGGTCCTCTCGGCGGGAGCGACGACGGTGGCGCACCGGGTCCAGCGGGTGACCACGCGGTCCGTGGGCCGGTCCAGGTGGTCCGGTTCGCGGGCGGGCGGCCTGTCGAGCAGGTCGTGCGCGGCGCAGAACTCGTCGTTGTAGACCGTGTCGAAGTACCGGTGCGGGCCGTCGGGGAACACCGCGGCGATCCGGGTGTGCGGGTCCGCGGTCCGCGCCACCCACCCGGCGACCAGGGCGACCGCCCCGACGCTCCAGCCGCCGCTGGCGTGGCGCGACGCGGCCAGTGCCCGGCACGCCCACACGGCCTCGGCGGGGGCGACCCAGTGCACCTCGTCGAAGGCGGCGTGGTCGACGTTGCGCGGGTGGATGCTGGACCCGAGCCCGCGCATGAGCCGCAGGCGGGCGGGCTGCCCGAAGATGGTCGACCCGACCGTGTCCACGCCGACGAGCCGCAGGGCCGGGAAGTACTCCCGCAGCGCCCGCGCGATCCCGGCGGAGTGCCCGCCGGTGCCCACCGAGCACACCAGCACGTCGACCCGCCCGAGCTGCGACACCAGCTCCGCGGCCAGCGGCGCGTAAGCCGCCACGTTGTCGGGGTTGTGGTACTGGTCCGGGCAGTACGCGCCGGGGTTCGCCGCCACGATCGACCGCACCCGCGCGCGCCGGGCCTCCTGCCAGCCGCCCACCGGGTGCGGCTCGGTCACCACATCGACGCGGGCGCCGTACGCGCGCAGCATCCGGTGCAGGATCGGCTCCAGCCCGGGGTCGGTCACCAGGGTGACCGGGTGGCCGTGGACGATGCCCGCCAGGGCCAAGCCCAGGCCCAGCGTGCCGCTGGTCGACTCCACGACCATCGCGCCCGGCTGCAACTCCCCCCGGGCGCGCGCCTGCGCGACCATGTGCAGGGCAGGCCGGTCTTTCATGCCGCCGCCGGGGTTGAACGCTTCGAGCTTGGCCCAGAATCCCCTTCCGGGCGGGGACAGCGGCTGGTCCACCCAGAGCACCGGGGTGTTGCCGACGGCGTTCGCCGGGGTTCGGCAGGTCGCGGCGGCGGGCATCACCGGCGCGGGCCCACTCGGGAATGGGGGCACGGCTGTGGTCATCGATATCTCGATTCCGAGGTTTTCCGCCGGTACGCGCGGGCGGAAGCGGACGTGACAGGCCGCTCGGCACCGTCGGAACGCGGGGCGCGCGCCGACCGGGTGCCGTGGCTTCGTCAGCTCCGCGCTATCGAGATGTCGATCAGCAGGGCACGCCCGGAGACCACTGCCCCGCGTTCGACACGCGTGGGTGGCCGCGGCCGGGTCACCGCGCGGTCCACGGGCGCGGACAGGGCCTTGGCGGAGAGGTCCGCGCCAGGATCACCGGTTTGCGGGCCGCGGGGGGCGGCGCACACGGTGTCGGTCGCCGGGTGGTGCTCGTCGTGCCCGGAGGTCCCGCAGTCCTGGTGCCAACCGGTCGGGGCCGCGGCGGGGTGCGTGGTGGGGACGCCGTCCCCGATCGGGCAACAGACCATCAGGAGGGCGACAGCGACCGTGACGAGGACACGGGTGAGCGCGCTCCGCCGCCGGTGCGCGCTGGTCGGTGATCCCCCCACTCGGCCGAACGTACCAGTCGATGATCGGCCGGGGGACGGAAGTGTGGTGCGCCTCAATGAATACGCCTCGATGGGTGGTTCGTCGCTGTCCGGGCGTGGCGGTGGCGGGTTCTGCCACCGCCACGCCCACCGGGCGGGATCGGCGGAGGGGGTTCGGTTGTGGTGGTCGCCTCGTCCCACGCTGACGTGATCGCTGATCGAGGTGGCGGGTCGGGGGGTGTGCGTGAGGTGGCGGGTCGCGCAGGTCGGGGCGAGCCTGCGCTCAGCGGCCATGCGGCAGCCCCTCCGGACGGACGACCCCAGCCTGCGGCGCCTCCACGACTCCGGTGCCGCGACGGCCACGCGGCGGGTCACCCCGGCAGCGTCCTGGACCACCCGCCCTGGCCATCGGCAGCGCCGAGGAACTCGTCGAGAGCACCGCCGGGGTGGTGCTCTCCGAACGAGGTCGGTTCGTCAACGGCAAGGACGACCTGCCCGTGGTGGGTGGGCGTCAGCGCAGTGGTTCCACGCCCACCGGCAGCGCCCCCGCCGCCACCAGTCCGTCCAGGTGTCCCAGCAGCACCGACCGGAACGCCCGGGCCGCCGCCGTGGGCGGCACGTCCGTCCGGTGCGCCAGGGCCACCGTCCGCCGGATCCCCGCCCCCGCCAGCGGGGTGGCCCGCAGCCACGGCCGCCCGGGCAGCACCAGGCTGGGCACGATCGCAAGTCCCAGTCCGGCTTCGACGAACCGCAGCACCGCGTCCATCTCCCCGCCCTCCACCGCGAACAGCGGTTCGAACCCGGCGGCGCGGCACGCGTGCAGGGTGGTTTCCCGCAGGTCGTAGCCCACGCGGAACATCACCATCGGCCGGTCCCGCAGGTAGTCCAGGGGCACCGCCGCGGGCAGCGGGGTGGCGTCGGCGGCCGAGGCGACCACGAGGTGTTCGCGCAGGATCGGGGTGGAGGTCAGGGCCGGGTCGATGCCCTGCGGGGGGACGATCACCAGGGCGAGGTCCAGTTCGCCGCCGAGCAGGGCCGCGGTCAGGTCGCGGGAGCCGCCCTCCTCGACCACCAGCCGCACCCCCGGGTACGCGTCGTGGAAGGTGCGCAGGACGTCGGCGAGGACGCCGACGCAGACGCTGGGGGTGGCGCCGAGGCGGATGCGGCCCCGGCGCAGGCCGACCAGTTCCGCGACCTCCAGGCGGGCGGTGTCCACGTCGGACAGGATGCGCTTGGCGACGGGGAGGAGGGCCTCCCCGGCGGCGGTGAGGGTGACGTTGCCGCGGGCCCGGTTGAACAGGGGGGCGCCCAGTTCGGCTTCGAGGCTGTGGATCTGCTTGCTCAGTGAGGGCTGTGCCACACGCGCGCGCTCGGCGGCCCGGGTGAAGTGGCGGGTCTCGGCCACTGCCAGGAAGTATGCGAGCTGCTGCAACGTCATAGCCTGAGGCTATCGTGTCCAGCGTATTCATATATTGGACGACTTGTGGGGCCGCTCCTACGTTGGCGGCATGGCAGTCAGCACCGCGCCGGGAACCCCGGCGCCGCAACGGGTTCGGCGGTCTACCGCGGGGCGGGTGTGGTCGTCGACGGTGGGCAAGAAGGCCGTCATGGCCGTGTCCGGGGCGATCCTCTTCCTCTACGTCGTCGCGCACATGGTGGGGAACCTCAAGGCGTTCGCGGGGGCCGGGGCGCTCGACGACTACGGGGTGTTCCTGCGGGAGTTCCTGTCCCCGGTCCTCGGCTACGGCGGGTTCCTGTGGGTGGTGCGGGTCGTGCTCCTGCTCGCAGTCGTGCTGCACATGGTGGCCGCGGTCCAGCTCGCGCGGCGGGCGCGGAAGGCGCGGCCGGTCTCCTACGCGCGCAGGCCCAGGGTGCAGGGGAGCTACGCCGCGCGGACCATGCGGTGGGGTGGGGTGATCATCGCCCTGTTCGTGGTCTACCACCTGCTCGACCTGACCGCGGGCGTGCTCAACCCGAACGGCGTCGAGGGGGCGATCCACGCCAACGTCGTGGCCGACTTCCAGCGCTGGTACGTGGTGCTCGCCTACACCCTGGCCGTGGTGGCGCTGGGGTTCCACCTGCGGCACGGGCTGTTCAGCGCGCTGCGCAGCCTCGGCGTGGCCAGCGCCCGCCGGGCCGCCGCCGTGCGGGGGACCGCGCTGGGCGTGGCGGTCGTGATCACGGTCGGCTTCCTGGTCGTCCCGTTCGGCGTCCTCTTCGGAATCGTGAGGTGACCATGTTCCACTCCGAGTCCCACTCCGACTACACCGAGGGCGAGCCGATCGCCGACACCCGGGCCCCGGACGGCCCGCTGGAGACCCGCTGGGAGCGGCGGCGGTTCGCCGCCCGGCTGGTCAACCCGGCCAACCGGCGCAAGCTGACGGTGATCGTCGTCGGCACCGGCCTCGCGGGCGGTTCGGCCGCCGCGACCCTGGGCGAACTCGGTTACAACGTCCTGTCCTTCTGCTACCAGGACAGCCCCCGCCGCGCGCACAGCATCGCCGCGCAAGGGGGGATCAACGCCGCCAAGAACTACGCCGGTGACGGCGACAGCGTGCACCGCCTCTTCCACGACACCGTCAAGGGCGGCGACTTCCGCTCCCGTGAGTCCAACGTCCACCGGCTCGCCCAGGTCAGCACCCAGATCATCGACCAGTGCGTGGCCCAGGGCGTCCCGTTCGCCCGCGAGTACGGCGGCCTCCTGGACACCCGTTCCTTCGGCGGCGCCCAGGTCTCCCGGACGTTCTACGCGCGGGGGCAGACCGGGCAGCAGTTGCTCCTGGGCGCCTACCAGGCGCTCTCCCGGCAGATCCACGCGGGCACCGTGCGGATGCACCCCCGCACCGAGATGCTCGACCTGGTCGTCGACGACGGCCGCGCGCGGGGGGTGGTCGTGCGGGACCTGGTCTCCGGTGAGGTGACCACCCACCTCGCCGACGCCGTGGTGCTCGCCACGGGCGGCTACGGCAACGTCTTCCACCTGTCCACCAACGCCAAGGGCTGCAACACCACCGCGATCTGGCGCGCGCACAAGAAGGGCGCCCTGTTCGCGAACCCGTGCTACACCCAGATCCACCCCACGTGCATCCCGGTCAGCGGCGACCACCAGTCCAAGCTGACCCTGATGAGCGAGTCGCTGCGCAACGACGGGCGGGTCTGGGTCCCCGTGCGGGCCGGTGATCCGCGTGCCCCGCGCGACATCCCCGAGGGGGAGCGCGACTACTACCTCGAACGCCTCTACCCCGGTTTCGGCAACCTCGTCCCCCGCGACATCGCCTCCCGGGCCGCCAAGACCGTGTGCGACGCCGGGCGGGGCGTGGGGCCGGGCGGCCTGGGTGTCTACCTGGACTTCGCCGAGGCGATCGAGCGCCTGGGCCGCGACACCGTGTCCGCCCGCTACGGGAACCTCTTCGAGATGTACCAGCGCATCACCGACGAGGACCCCTACGAGGTCCCCATGCGCATCTACCCGGCCGTGCACTACACGATGGGCGGCCTCTGGGTCGACTACGACCTGCGCAGCACCATCCCCGGCCTGTTCGTCATCGGTGAGGCCAACTTCTCCGACCACGGCGCCAACCGGCTCGGCGCGAGCGCGCTCATGCAGGGCTTGGCGGACGGCTACTTCGTCCTCCCCGCCGTCATCGGCGACTACCTCGCCGACGCCCCGTTCGGGCCGGTGTCACCCGCCGCCGTCGAGGACGCCGAGGACGAGGTGCGCCAGGGCATCGCCGCGCTGCTGGCGGTGGACGGCGACCGCACGGCCGAGTCGTTCCACCGCGAACTGGGCAGGCTCATGTGGGAGCTGTGCGGGATGGAGCGCAGCGAGGAGGGCCTGCGCAAGGCCCTGGAGCAGATCCCGCAGTTGCGCGCGGAGTTCTGGCGGCGGGTCAAGGTGACCGGTGCGGGCGGGCGGCTCAACCAGGAATTGGAGAAGGCGGGCCGGGTGGCCGACTTCCTCGAACTGGCCGAGCTGATGTGCCTGGACGCCCTGCACCGCACCGAGTCCTGCGGCGGCCACTTCCGGGTGGAGTCGCAGACCGCCGAGGGCGACGCCCGCCGCGACGACGACGCGTTCTCCTACGTCGCCGCCTGGGAGCACACCGGCGGCGCCCCGGTGCTGCACCGCGAACACCTGGAGTTCACCGCCGTCCGACCGAGTGTGAGGAGCTACAAGTGAGGTACACGCTGCGGGTCTGGCGCCAGCGCGGCCCCGAGGAATCGGGCGGGCTGGTGGACTACGACGTCGACGGGATCAGCCCGGACATGTCGTTCCTGGAGATGCTGGACGTCCTCAACGAGCGCCTGGTCCTCGACGGCGAGGAGCCGGTGGCCTTCGACCACGACTGCCGCGAGGGCATCTGCGGCATGTGCGGCCTGATGATCGACGGCGTCGCGCACGGCCCCGAGCGCGCCACCACCACCTGCCAACTGCACATGCGCCACTTCGACCCGGCCGAGCCGATCGTGGTGGAGCCGTGGCGGGCCGCGCCCTTCCCGGTGGTGCGCGACCTGGTGGTGGACCGCTCCGCGCTGGACCGGATCGTGGAGGCGGGCGGCTACATCAGCGCCCCGGCCGGTGCCGCCCCGGACGCGCACGCCGTGCCCATCCCCAAGGCCGACGCCGACGCCGCGTTCACCGCCGCCGCCTGCATCGGCTGCGGCGCCTGCGTGGCGGCCTGCCCCAACGGGTCGCCGATGCTGTTCACCGCCGCCAAGGCCACCCACCTCGGGCTGCTGCCGCAGGGCCAACCGGAGCGGCTGTCCCGGGCCGAGGACATGCTCACCGCCCAGGATGCCCTCGGCTTCGGCGGTTGCACACAGACGGGTGAATGCACCCTGGTCTGCCCCAAGGGAATCCCCCTGGAAACCATCGCCACCCTCAACCACGACGTGCTCACCGCCGCCCTGCGCGGACGCTGAGGCGCTCACCGGCACGGAGAGGCCCCTTCCGGGTTGTTCCGGGAGGGGCCTCGCTGTTCTGCTCCGGGGGAGCTCAGGATGAGGAGTTGACCGACCATCGTTTCGTAGGCCCCGGCCGCGAGAGGCAAGGCTTGGATCGTGATGTTCTCGGCCTCGGACATGGTGAGCAGGTGGTCCCACTGCTCGCGCCACGCCGCCGTCCCGCGGAGTCGGCGCCGGATGGCCGCCTTGTCGATCAGGGTGTGGAGTTCGAGCGGGTGGGGTTTCCTGGTCAGCACCGGAGGGCGAAGAGGACGAGGGCTGCCCCCACGAGGTGATCGCGGAGGAGTACCGGGTCGTGTTGTCGGCAAGCGCTTGAACACCGCCGACGTCATGGATGTGCGCCCCGGCAAGGGGTGATCCGGGGATACTCGGGGCATGAAGTGGTTCCGCCGCACAGCACCCGAGCCCACGCCGCAGCCGACCCCGGACCCGGCGGTGGCCGCGGCGCGGTTCTGGGCGGACTGGCACGAGCTGCTGCCCGAGATCTCCGCCGCCCTGGGCGACAACGAACCCAACCGGGTGGAGAACGCGCTGTGCGAGCTGGTCGCCGCCCTGCACCCGGACCTGCACTTCTCCCTCGACCGCGGGCACCGGTCCATCTACTCGTTCGTGGTGTCCGGCCAGGAGGACCCGCTGCTGCGCCCCGTCACCGACGCGTGGAAGGCCGCCGCGCCGCCGGACACCGCGATCTGGGAGTTCCACGACTCGGTGCCCCCGGTGCCCGACCCGACCGGGGTGACGGTGAACCTCGGGCGGCACCGGGTCGCCCTCGCCGACATCCGGGTGCACGCCCAGGTCGACCGGGCGGCGGGGCTGGTCGACGTGGCGGTGCACCACCCGGTGCTGGCCGTGCTCGACCCGGCCTCCCGGGCGGCGATGACCTTCCTGCCGCTGGACGCCACCCTGGGCGAGCGCGTGGCGGGCGCCCGGCTGCGCCGCGTCGAGGCCGCCGACGTCGAGCCCGAGGACAGCATCGACCTGCTTGAGCTGCGCAGACTCGTCGACACCCTGGACGGCTGAGCACGCGGATTGTCGGACCCTGTCGATAGTCTGTTCGCGTGACCGGAGTTGATCAGGACCTGCCGCAAACCACCGCCGCCGAGGCCGCGGACAGCGTCGAGGGCGTCGAGGACGTGCCCACCGACGTCCGCGAGCGGCACGCCGCGCTGAGCGAGGAGCTGCTGGGCCACCAGTTCGCCTACTACGTGCGCGACTCGCCGACGATCACCGACGGCGAGTTCGACGCGCTGCTGCTGGAGCTGGCGGGCATCGAGGAGCGGCACCCGTCGCTGGTCACCCCGGAGTCGCCGACCCAGCGGGTCGGCGGCACCTTCTCCACCGAGTTCGCCGCGGTCGACCACCTGGAGCGGATGCTCAGCCTGGACAACGCCTTCGACATGGACGAGCTGGGGTCCTGGGTCGACCGGGTGCGCAAGGAGGTCGGCGACGCCGCGCACTACCTGTGCGAGCTGAAGATCGACGGCCTGGCGATCAACCTGCTCTACCGGAACGGGCGGCTGGTCCGGGCGCTGACCAGGGGCGACGGCCGCACCGGCGAGGACGTCACGCTCAACGTGCGCACCATGCGCGACGTGCCCGAGCGGCTCACCGGCACCGACGAGTTCCCGGTTCCGGAGCTGGTCGAGGTGCGCGGCGAGGTGTTCTTCCGGGTGGAGGACTTCACCGAGCTCAACGCCCGGCTGGTGGAGGCGGGCAAGCCGCCGTTCGCCAACCCGCGCAACACCGCGGCCGGGTCGCTGCGGCAGAAGGACCCCAAGATCACCGCGAGCAGGCCGCTGCGGATGATCTGCCACGGCCTGGGCAAGCGCGCGGGCTTCGAGCCGACCGCGCAGTCGGAGTCCTACCGGGCGCTGGCGGCCTGGGGGCTGCCGGTCTCCACCCACACCAGGGTCATCACCGACCCCGAGGGGCTGGCCGAGCACATCCGCTACTGGGGCGAGCACCGCCACGACGCCGAGCACGAGATCGACGGCGTGGTCGTCAAGGTCGACGAGGTGTCGCTGCAACGGCGCCTGGGCACCACCTCCCGCGCCCCGCGCTGGGCGATCGCCTTCAAGTACCCGCCGGAGGAGGCCACCACCACCCTGCTCGACATCCGGGTCAACGTCGGCCGCACCGGCCGGGTCACCCCGTACGCGGTGATGACCCCGGTCAAGGTCGCCGGGTCCACCGTCGAGCTGGCCACCCTGCACAACGCCTCCGAGGTCGAGCGCAAGGGCGTGCTCATCGGCGACCGGGTGGTCATCCGCAAGGCGGGTGACGTGATCCCCGAGGTCCTCGGCCCGGTCGTGGACGCCCGCCCGGCCGACGCGCGCCCGTTCGTCATGCCCACCGAGTGCCCGGAGTGCGGCACCACCCTGCGCCACGAGAAGGACGGCGACGCCGACATCCGCTGCCCCAACGCCCGCTCCTGCCCGGCGCAGCTGCGGGAGCGGCTGTTCCACCTGGCCGGTCGCGGCGCGTTCGACATCGAGGTGCTCGGCTACGAGGCCGCCGGCGCGCTGCTGTCCTCCGGCGTGATCACCGACGAGGGCGACGTGTTCACCCTCGACGAGGACCAGCTCTCCGAGGTGGAGCTGTTCCGCACCAAGGCGGGCGAGCTGTCGGCCAACGGCCGCAAGCTGGTGGCCAACCTGGATGCGGCCAAGGACCGTCCCCTGTGGAAGGTGCTGGTGGCGCTGTCCATCCGGCACGTCGGCCCGACCGCCGCCCGCGCCCTGGCCCGCGAGTTCGGCTCCATCCAGGCCATCGCCGACGCCGACGAGCAGGCCCTCGCCGACGCGGAGGGGGTCGGCCCCGCCATCGCCGCCTCGGTGCGCGAGTGGTTCGAGGTCGACTGGCACCTCGACGTGGTGGAGAAGTGGCGGGCCGCGGGCGTCCGCATGGTCGAGGAGCGCGACGACTCCACCCCGCGCACCCTGGAGGGCCTGTCCATCGTCGTCACCGGCAGCCTCGACGGCTTCTCCCGCGACGAGGCCAAGGAGGCCATCGTCAGCCGCGGCGGCAAGGCCTCCGGCTCGGTCTCGAAGAAGACGGCCTTCGTCGTCGTCGGCGAGGCCCCCGGCTCCAAGCACGACAAGGCCATGCAGCTCAAGGTCCCCGTTCTGGACGAACAGGGCTTCGCCGTCCTGCTGGCGGACGGCCCCGAGGCCGCCGCCGCCGTGGCCACCATCGGCGACCCCGACGCCCCCGTCGAGGAGGAAACCGCCGCCGAGGAGAAGCCCAAGCGCAAGCCCGCCAAGCGCAAGCCCAAGGCCGCCCCACCCGCGGAAGACCAGCCGTCGGACGATCGGTCGGCGGGGGAGCAGGCGGCGGAGGAGTCGCCGGTGGGGGAGCCGGTGGTGGAGGAGCCCACCGGGAAACCGCCAGCCGCCGTGAAGACCGCCACCGGGAACGCCCCGGCGGCCGATCCCGTTGAGGCGGAGTAGGCCACCACCCGAGGAGAAACCCCCGGACGGGGTACGTCCCGACGAGCGCTCCCCGCCGCGGCGGGGAGCGCCCACCCGGCTGAACCGACTCGGCCCGCCGGGCGTGGAGCAGGACAACAGCACAACCGGAGGAGTTGGTGGTCGAGTTGGGCGACGTGTCCGTCAGACCAGCGCGGGTGGACGAACTGGACCGGGTGAGCACCCTCACCACCGAGGCCTACCAGGCCGACGGCTACATCGACGGCTCCACCACCGGCTACGCCCAACACCTCGCCGACGCCGACTCCCGGATGCGCGCGGCCGAACTGCTGGTCGCGGTGGACGGCACCGGCACCATGCTGGGCACGGTGACCATCGCCCTCCCCGGCACCCCCTACGCCGAGATCTCCCGCGAGGGCGAACTGGAGTTCCGGATGCTCGCCGTCGGCGTCGAGGCCCGGGGGCGCGGGGTGGGTGAACAACTCGTCCGAGCGGTCTTCGCCCGCGCCCGTGAACTCGCCCTGCCCCGGGTGGTCCTGTGCACGTCGTCGAAGATGGCCCCCGCCCACCGCCTCTACGAACGCCTCGGCTTCACCCGCCTCCCCGACCGGGACTGGAGCCCCGGCCCCGAGGTGCGCCTGATCGCCTTCGTCGCGGACACGCCCCGGTAGGGCTCGTCGGTTGGCGCGTTGTCACCGGGTGCGCGATTCAGCCCGTGGTCTCGGCGGCGACGAGGACCGGGCCGCTCTCGAACACGAGCGTGCGGTGCCTGCCCGCACCGCCGACGAGGACGCTGCCGGTGCGGAACTCCCGGGGGATGCCCGCCTCCACCGGCCGGGTGGTTCTGACCAGGAGGGGCGTGTCCGCGCCCGGGAAGCTGATGCGGTGCACGCGCCCCTGGTCGGCCTCGACGTGCCCGCGCTGCCAGCCGCCGCGGCGCAGGGAACGGGTGCGCAGACCCCAGCGGCCCACGGCGATCAGGCCCGTGGGCAGCAGGAAGACCCACGCGATGAACGCGAACGCGAACAGCCAGGTGAACCAGGCGTTGTCGTTGGTGATGTCCTCGGCGACGACGTCGTCCGGGGCGGCTGGGTCGAAGTGGACGGTGATCCTGTCGCCCGGGACCAGGTGGGGGCTCTCGTCGTGGAGGTTCATCGTCCGCGTGCGTTCCGCGCCGTCGACGGTGTAGCGGACGTCCACGGAGCCGGGGCCGCGGAAACCCGCTCGGGTGTCGATGACGACGGCTTCGGCGGTGGCGCCCTCGGCCATGAGGCGGTCGTACCTGTCGATGGAGAGCGACGCGCCGGTGACGAAGACCAGGAAAGCCGTCGCACCGACGAGGACGACCCCCCAGCCCCGGCGGAGCAGGCCGCGCACCGCGGTGGTGGCGACCGCCTCGGGCACGGTGAAATCGCCGGGCGCGCGCAGGTCGTCGCACCCGCGCAGGAACGTGCGCAGGCGCAGCCGCCGGACGTCCTCGATCGTGGCCTCCACGCGGTGACGCTACCCCGGGGAGCCGACCTCGCGGATGTCTTCCTCCGGGTCGGCGAGGACAACCTCGGGGGCACGGCCTCAGTCCGGCAGGACCACCGCGACGATGCCCGCCAGGTGGGCCAGCCGGGCCACCTCGGCGGCGCGGAACATCGGCCCACCCGGCCGCCCCACCAGCAGCACCCGGTCCGGCTTGCCCAGCGGCGTGGCCGCCAGTTCCGTCCCCAGCTCCCGCCACGTGTCCGGCACCCACGACTCCTCGCCGTCGAGCACCGTGGCCCTGGCCAGCGGCATGAACGGCAGCTCCAGCCGCTCGATGTTCGGCGCGGCCGTGGAGGCGGCCAGCTTCGCCCCGCCCGAGTCGGTGCCGACCACCAGCGCCCAGCCCGCGCGGACGATCTTCGGCACGCCCTCGGTGAAGATCGCCAGCCCGTTCTTCGGCTCGGCGGCGACGTCCTCGACCAGTTCCAGCTCGCGGTGGGTGTCCAGCACCCCCGCGTACGGGCGCACCGCGTCGACCTCGACGCCCTCGATGGACTCGGCCGCGGTGATGAGGACGTCCGGGAGCCTGCCGCCGGGGAGTTCGACGACGAGGTCGTCGATGGCGACCCCGCCGACGCGCTCGACCACGTCCACGCTGAGGATGTCGGCCCCGATCGCCCCGAGGGCGGTGGCGACCGCCCCCAGGGTGCCTGGGCTGTCCGGTAGCTGGACCCGGATCAGGAACGACAAGGCGAACGCCTCCCGCTACCCACTCGGTGCGCGGAACCCTGCCGCCCACGCCCTACGCCGATCGCCGATTGTCGCAGACCAGGTCACGCGCGTCCGGGCGGACCGGATCGCGGTATCGGGGGACCGGTCTAGCACCCCGGCCGCCGGGGAACAACCCGTGCGGGCGTTCCGCGACCCGCGAAATAGACTCTCGTGGTCAGGTCGGGACCTCTCCCGGCGTGGCGGACCCGAGCAGCGCCGCTGCCCAGACCGAACGCACACCGCAACGCAGACAACCCCGGGGGTTCGTCGAGTGCCCAGCATTTCCCGCAGCGAGGTCGAACACCTCGCCCGACTGGCCCGGTTGGCCGTCACCGAAGAAGAACTCGACCTGTTCGCGGGTCAGCTAGAGAAGATCGTGCAGGCGGTCGCCAAGGTCGGGCAGGTCGCCGACCAGGACGTCCCGCCGATGTCGCACGCCGTCCCGCTGACCAACGTGTTCCGCAGCGACGTGGTCCGCCCCGGGCTGACCCCGCAGCAGGCGCTCGCCGCGGCCCCCGCCGCCGAGGACGGCCGCTTCCGCGTTCCCCGCATCCTGGGAGAAGAGGCATGAGCGACCTGATCCGCCTCCCCGCCGCCGAGCTGGCGGCGAAGATCCACGCCGGGGAGGTCTCCTCGGTGCAGGCCACGCAGGCCCACCTCGACCGGATCGCCGCGGTGGACCCCGCCGTGCACGCCTTCCTGCACGTCGACGGCGAGCGCGCGCTCCAGGCCGCGAAGGCCGTCGACGAGGCCGTGGCCGCGGGCCGCGCCCCGGCGTCCCCGCTGGCCGGGGTGCCGATCGCGGTCAAGGACGTGCTGACCACCCAGGGCTCGCCGACGACCTGCGGGTCGAAGCTGCTGGAGGGCTGGCACGCGCCGTACGACGCCACGGTCACCCGCAAGCTGCTGGACGCGGGCCTGGTGATCCTCGGCAAGACCAACATGGACGAGTTCGCCATGGGGTCCTCCACCGAGAACTCCGCCTACGGCCCCACCCGCAACCCGTGGGACCTCGACCGCATCCCCGGCGGCTCCGGCGGCGGTTCGGCCGCGGCGCTGGCCGCGTTCGAGGCGCCGCTGGCCATCGGCACCGACACCGGCGGCTCCATCCGCCAGCCCGGGGCGATGACCGGCACCGTGGGCGTCAAGCCCACCTACGGCACCGTCTCCCGGCACGGCCTGGTCGCCTACGCGTCCTCGTTCGACCAGGCGGGCCCGTGCGCGCGCACCGTGCTGGACGCGGCGCTGCTGCACGAGGTCATCGCCGGGCACGACCCGCTGGACTCCACCTCCATCGACGCGCCCGTGCCGCCGGTGCTGGCCGCGGCCCGCGAAGGGGCCGACGGCGACCTGCGCGGCGTCAAGGTCGGCGTGGTGCGCGAGCTGGTCGGCGAGGGCCACCAGCCCGGCGTGCTGGCCTCGTTCGAGGCGGCCGTGGCGCAGCTCCGCGAGCTGGGCGCCGAGGTCGTCGAGGTGTCCTGCCCGAGCTTCGACCTGGCGCTGGCCGCCTACTACCTGATCGCGCCGAGCGAGGCGTCGTCGAACCTGGCCAGGTTCGACGCGATGCGCTACGGCCTGCGGGTGGGTGACGACGGCTCGCACAGCGCCGAGGAGGTCATGTCGCTGACCCGCGAGGCCGGGTTCGGCCCCGAGGTCAAGCGGCGCATCATGATCGGCACCTACGCGCTGTCGGCCGGGTACTACGACGCCTACTACGGCTCGGCGCAGAAGGTGCGCACCCTGGTGGCGCGGGAGTTCGACGCCGCGTTCGCGCGGGCGGACGTGCTCCTCAGCCCGACCAGCCCGGTGACCGCGTTCCGCATCGGCGAGCGGGTCGACGACCCGGTGGCCATGTACCAGGTCGACCTGTGCACCATCCCGTCGAACATGGCGGGCAACGCGGCGATCAGCGTCCCCAGCGGGCTCTCCGCCGACGACGGCCTCCCCGTGGGGCTCCAGGTTTTCTCCCCGGCACTGCAAGACCACCGGGGCTACCGGGTGGCCGCCGCCTACGAGGCCGCCCGCGACGCCGCGCAGGGCGGCTCTGTAATCCACCGTGTTCCCGAACTGGAGGTCGTGTGATGGCTGCTCCGAAGAAGGTCAAGGGCGTGTTCGGCATCGTCGGCTCCGTCGCCGCGGCTTCCAGCGCCGTCAACGGGCTCAAGAACGCCCGCGCCGACAACGACAAGCTCGCACTGCTCAACGCGCTGGCCGGGGGCATCGCCGCGATCACCGGCGTGCTCATCGCGGTCCGCGCGCTGCGGAGCGGCAAGTGACAGCGGTCGTCGAACTGATGGACTACGACGAGGTGCTGGAGCGGTTCGACCCGGTCCTGGGCCTTGAGGTCCACGTGGAGCTGTCCACGAACACCAAGATGTTCTGCGGTTGCCCCACCACCTTCGGCGGGGAGCCCAACACCCAGGTGTGCCAGGTGTGCCTGGGGATGCCGGGGGCGCTGCCGGTGGTCAACGGGGCGGCGGTGGAGTCGGCCATCCGGATCGGCCTCGCGCTCAACTGCGAGATCGCCGAGTGGTGCCGCTTCGCGCGGAAGAACTACTTCTACCCGGACATGCCGAAGAACTTCCAGACCTCGCAGTACGACGAGCCGATCGCCTTCAATGGCTGGCTCGACGTGACGCTGGACGACGGCGAGGTCGTGCGGGTGGAGATCGAGCGCGCGCACATGGAGGAGGACACCGGCAAGTCGCTGCACGTGGGCGGGGCCACCGGCCGCATCCACGGCGCCGACCACTCGCTGCTGGACTTCAACCGGGCGGGCGTGCCGCTGGTCGAGATCGTCACCAAGACGATCGAGGGCACCGGCGCCCGGGCCCCGGAGGTCGCCCGCGCCTACGTGCGCACCCTGCGCGAGCTGCTCCAGGCGCTCGACGTGTCGGACGTGCGGATGGACCAGGGTTCGCTGCGCTGCGACGCGAACGTGTCGCTGATGGCCAAGGGCGCCACCGAGTTCGGCACCCGCACCGAGACCAAGAACGTCAACTCGCTGCGCAGCGTCGAGCGGGCGGTGCGGCACGAGATGACCCGCCAGGCGGCCATCCTGGTCGAGGGCGGCACCATCCGCCAGGAGACCCGGCACTTCGAGGAGGTCTCCGGCACGACCCGCGCGGGCCGGGCCAAGGAGACCTCGGAGGACTACCGGTACTTCCCGGAGCCCGACCTGGTGCCGATCGCGCCGTCGCGGGAGTGGGTCGAGCAACTGCGCGGCACCATGCCCGAACCGCCCGAGGAGCGCCGTCGGCGGGTGCAGGCGGAGTGGTCGCTGTCGGACGCGGAGCTGCGCGACCTGGTCAACGCCGGGGCGGTCGACCTGGTCGCGGCCACCGTCGCGGCGGGCGCCCCCTCGGGTGAGGCCCGGTCGTGGTGGGTGTCGTACCTGGCGCAGTCGGCGAACACCCGGGGCGTGGAACTGGCCGACCTGCCCATCACCCCGGCCCAGGTCGCCAAGGTCATCGCGCTGGTCGCCGACGGGTCGCTGACCAACAAGCTGGCCCGGTCCGTGGTGGACGGGGTGCTGGCGGGTGAGGGCGAGCCCGAGCAGGTCGTGGAGTCGCGCGGGTTGAAGGTCGTCTCGGACGACTCGGCGCTGTACGCGGCGGTGGACGAGGCGTTGGCGGCCCAGCCGGACGTCGCGGACAAGATCCGGGACGGGAAGGTCGCCGCCGCCGGTGCCATCGTCGGCGCGGTGATGAAGGCGACTCGGGGGCAGGCGGACGCGAAGCGGGTGCGCGAGCTGGTCCTGGAGCGCTGCGGGGTCTGAGCGGTGTGGCGGAAGGGCCGGTCTCCGCACGGGAGACCGGCCCTTCCTCGTGCGGGTGCCCGACTGTTCGGCGGCGTCTCAAAGCCCGGGATTTTCGGGGGCGTGCCCGGGTGGGTGGATCTGCTCGGGCGGGGCCCCTACAGCGATCATGTGCCCAGTGTGACCGAGTGGGGCTGAAGAGATGCCCCACAGCCCGGGCAGGCTTGCACATGATCGGCACCCCCACCCGAGCAGATCCGCCCACCCGGGCATTTTCGTAGCCGGGCCTGCGGTTGCGGGAGTGGCTGGTTTTCGCTGCGCCTTGGTGGGGTTGCGGGTGGCGGGCCGCCGGAGGCGGCGGTTTGTGGGGTGGGGTGTCAGCGGCTGCGCATGGTGGGGTTGCGGGTGGCCGGCCTAGTCGACCCCGCCGCCGCCCGCCTGGGGTTGGACGAGGATCGCCACGGCGCGGTCGTCGCTGGAGACGGGGGTGCCGCCGCGCTTGTTGACCGTGCCCGCGACTGCCACCTGGTCGGTCATCAGGTCCAGGCCGTCGACGCGGCCGTAGCCCTCGGTGTCGGCGAAGGAGATCACGGGTTTGCCGGTGAAGGAGCCGTCCGGGGCCTGGGGGAGGCTCTGCAGGTGGCCCGCGGTGGACATGGCGACCCAGAGGAGTTGGCTCGTGGCCGCGCAGCCCGCCACGCCCGGGCGGTCGGTCCACTTCCAGGCGGGGGTGCCCAGGGGTTTGCCCGCTTCCACCTTGTAGATCACGTCGGCGGTCGGGGTGCGGTCGGTGACCCAGGTCCGCGAACCGTCCAGGGACGCGCAGACGCCGCCGGGGGAGACCAGGCCCGCGGCCAGGACCAGGCTGCCCGGGGTGGGGTTGTCCGCGGCGGGCTTGCCCTCGCCGGTGAGGCGCAGGACCTTGCCCGCCAGCGACGCCGGGTCGGCCGCCGCCGTGGGGCTGCCCGCGGTGCCGGTGGCGAGCAGCAGGGCGCCCCTGTGGTCGTTGGCCAGGGAGCCGCGGTTGCCGGTGGTGCCGCGCGGGATGCCGGTGAGGACCGGTTTGGGGGTGTCGCCGGGGGCGATCCGGACCACGCGGTTGTCGGTGGGGGTGGTGACGTAGGCGAAGACGAGCTGGTCTTCGGCGTAGGTGGGGGACAGGGCCAGGCCGGTGAGGCCGCCGTCGCCCGTGCCGTCGACCGGGATGGTGGCGAAGACGGCGGGTTCGGCGTCCTTGCGGACCAGCAGGACGCGGCCGGTGGTGCGCTCGCCGACCAGGGCGGTGGGGTTGGTGCCGTCGCCGGGGAGGGCGGCCACGGCCATCAGCGTGTCCAGGCAGGTGGCCAGCACCGAGTCGTGGAAGTCCTTGCAGCCGTCCGGTGGGGGGACGGAGGTCTGCGGGCCGCTCGGTGCCCCGCCGCCCTGGCCGCCGCCGCCTCCGGCGCCCCCCTCCTGGGGGTCGGGGGCGGCCTGCGGGCTCAGCTGGGGCGCTTCCGACCAGTTGCCTGGCGCGGGTTGGTCGGTGAAGGAGGCGCACGAGGACAGCAGCAGTGCCGCCGCCGCGGTCGAGGCCGCGAGCACGCGGGACCCGCGCGGCATACCGGACATGCTCACCGACCCTAGGCGGGGGGTCGTGAACCCGGGGTGAGCGCGGTGGGGTCCGCGTCGGCCCTGGCCCGCTCCACCGCGGCCACCCGGCGCACCAGCATCCCCAGTTCCGACACGATCACCTCCGGCGCCTCCAGCGGCATGAAGTGGCTGGTCGGCACCACCCTGGTCCGCGCGTGCGGCAGCCCGGCCACCGAATCCAGGGCGCGCCGGGGGTCGGCGACGACGTCGTACTTGCCCACCAGCACGGTCACCGGGACGCCGATGCCGGTCAGGTCCCGCTCCGGCACGTCGGCCAGGGCCAACGCCAGGGTGACGTACCAGCGCGAGTCGTGGCCCAGGAAGCGGCGCACCGCCTCGGCCACCTCGTCCGCGTCCGCCCCGCCGGGCAGCATGAAACCGGTGTGCTGGAGCAGCGTCGCCGTGGCGCGGTTCACCGGCACCCGGTGCAGCACCGCGTCGACCAGCGGGCCCAACCCCTTGACCGCGTGCGCGGCCAGCAGCCCCAGGGCCCGCCCGACCGGCCGGGGAACCCCGGCCACCCCGAGCAGCGCGCCGAACATGTCGCCGGGCACCCCCGCGGCGAGCATCAGCCCGGACACCCGTTCGGGGTAGCGCCGGGCCAGCTCCGTGGCGACCATCACACCCATCGACCAGCCCATCACCACGCACCGCTTGACGCCCGCCGCGTCCAGCACCGCGAGCGCGTCGGCGACGTGGTCGGCGAGGGTGATCCGGCTCTCGTCGGCCGGGCGGTCCGAGCCCATCGTCCCCCGGTGGTACCAGCTCAGCACCCGCACGCCGGAGTCCGGCAGCAGCAGGGCGGGCCATGCCTCGGGGATGGTGCCCAGACCGGGGCACAGCAGCACGACCGGCCCGGTGGAGTCGGTGTGCCAGCCGCGGACGCGGGTGCCGTCGGCGGAGAGGACGTCGTGTTCGCGCACGGGAACCGAGTCTGCCGCACCGCGCGCCGCCTGCGCTTACTGTGTGCGCTGTGACAACCACCGTTCTGGTACCGGACGAGCAGGGACTGGCCGCCCTCGGCGCCCTCGACGGCGTCCGGGCGGTCCGCTACGCCGCGGGGGCCGACCTGCCCCCGGAGGCGGCCGACGCCGAGGTGCTGGTGCCCGACTTCCTCACCGCCGACCAGGCCGGACTCGTGGCGGCGCTGCCCAGGCTGAAGCTGGTGCAGTTGCTCACCACCGGCGCCGACGCCTGGATCGGCAGGCTGCCCGACCACGTGATGCTCTCCACCTGCCGCGGCGCGCACGGCGGCAGCTCCGCCGAGTGGGTCGTCGGCGCCCTGCTGACCGTCTACCGGGACCTGGTGGGCTTCGTCGACGCGCAGCGCGCCGGGCGGTGGACCACGCACGTCACCGAGACCCTCCAGGACAAGCGGGTGCTGGTCATCGGCGCGGGTGACCTGGGCAGGCAGCTTGAGCGGCGCCTGCTCGCCTTCGACGCCTCGGTCACCCTGGTCGCCACCTCCGCCCGGCCCGGGGTGCGGGCGCTCGCGGAGCTGCCGGGGCTGCTGCCCGAGCACGACGCGGTGGTGCTGGTCGTCCCGCACACGCCCGCCACCACGGGCATGGTCGACGCGGGGTTCCTGGCCAGGATGCCCGACGGCGCGGTGCTGGTGAACGTCGCCAGGGGCCCGGTCGTGGACACCGGCGCCCTGCTGGCCGAGCTGACCTCCGGGCGGCTGCGCGCCGCGCTGGACGTCACCGACCCCGAGCCGCTGCCCGAGGGCCACCCGCTGTGGTCGGCGCCGGGCCTGCTGCTGACCCCGCACGTGGCGGGGAGCTGCACCGGGCACCGCGAGCGCGCCTACCGGGTCGTGGCCGAGCAGGTCGCCCGGTTCGTGGCGGGCGACAAGCCGCAGAACCTCGTGCGGGGCGATTACTGACCGCGTTCCTGTCCTCCCGGGAGCGGTGAACCCGACCGGGAAGTGGACGAAAGGCGAGGTCAGGTCGGGCAGGCGGGAATCGGCGGCCTGGTGGGCACCGGGCTCCGCCATCGTTTAGTGTCCGGCCCGTGAGCACCGATGACTTCTACCGGACCTCGGAGTCGAAGACGTCCGGGCCCGGCTACGACAAGGTCGCCTACGACGACGGGGCCACGGCCGCGTTCCAGGCCCCGCACGACGAGGTCTACCCCGAGGAGCGCAAGCCCGCCAGGGAGCCGCACGAGTGGCACTTCGGCGCGGACCTCGCGCTGTTCGTGCTGCGGGTGACCCTCGGCGCGCTGATCCTCGCGCACGGCCTGCAGAAGGTGTTCGGGCTGATGGGCGGCCCCGGCATCGGCGGGTTCGCCGAATTCCTCGGCACGCAGGGCTTCCAGCAGACCACCCTGCTGGCCTGGGTCACCGGTTGCACCGAGCTGGGCGCGGGCGCGCTGCTCATCCTGGGCCTGTTCACCCCCGCCGCCGCGGCGGGCGTGCTGGGCGTCATGGCCAACGCGATCTGGATCAAGGTCGAGCCGCGGGAGTTCGTCGGCGCGGTGGAGCTGGAGGTGCTCTACGCCGCCGCCGCGTTCGCGCTGCTGTTCGCGGGCGCGGGCAAGATCTCCCTCGACCGCAACACCCCGTGGTTCCGCCGGGCCCCCGCGTTCGGGTTCGTCTTCCTGCTCATCGCCGCCGGGCTGTCCGTGGTGACCCTGGTGGTCCTGCGGTAGGAGCGCCACGAAAAAAGGGCCGCACCCCTCGGGGTGCGGCCCTTTTCACGTCTTCGCCGACTACTTCGACGGGTCGCGCACCGCGCCGGTGGAGGCGTCGGTGGCCATCCGCGCGTAGGCGCGCAGCGCGCTGGTCACCGGGCGGTCCCGGTCGACCGGCTGCCACGGGCGCTCGCTGGCGTCCATCTTCGCCCGGCGCTCGGCCAGCACCGCGGGCTCCACCAGCAGCTCCAGCGCGCGGGCGTGCACGTCGATGCGGATCTGGTCACCGTCCTCGACCAGGCCGATGGTGCCGCCGCCCGCCGCCTCCGGGGAGACGTGGCCGATGGACAGGCCGGACGTGCCGCCGGAGAAGCGGCCGTCGGTGACCAGCGCGCACTTCTTGCCCAGGCCGGTGCCCTTGAGGTACGCGGTCGGGTGCAGCATCTCCTGCATCCCCGGCCCGCCCGCCGGGCCCTCGTAGCGGATCACCAGCACCTCACCCGGCTGGACGACCTTGTTGAGGATGACCGACACGGCCTCCTCCTGGCTCTCCACCACCCTGGCCGGGCCCTGGAAGGTGAACAGCTCCTCGTCGATGCCCGCGGACTTGATCACCGCGCCGCGCTCGGCCAGGTTGCCGTGCAGCACCGCGAGGCCGCCCTCGGCGGTGTGGGCGTGCTCGACGTCGTGCACGCAGCCGTTCACCGCGTCGGTGTCCAGCGACGACCAGCGGTTCTGCGTGGAGAACGCCTGCGTGGTGCGCACCCCGCCCGGGGCGGCGTGGAACAGCTCGATCGCGGCCTCCGACGGCGACTCGGCGCGGATGTCCCACGCGCCCAGCCACTCCTCGATGGTGGCGCTGTGCACGGTGTGCACGTCGGTGTTGAGCAGCCCGCCGCGCCACAGCTCGCCCAGGATGGCGGGGATGCCACCGGCCCGGTGCACGTCCTCCATGTGGTAGTCGGAGTTCGGCGCGACCTTGGACAGGCAGGGCACCCGCCGCGAGATCGCGTCGATGTCGGCGAGGGTGAAGTCGATCTCGCCCTCCTGCGCCGCGGCGAGGATGTGCAGCACGGTGTTGGTGGACCCGCCCATGGCCATGTCCAGCGCCATCGCGTTCTCGAACGCCTTGCGGTTGGCGATGCTGCGCGGCAGCGCCGTCTCGTCGTCCTGCTCGTACCAGCGCTTGCACAGCTCGACCACGGTCCGGCCCGCCTGCTCGAACAGGGTGCGGCGGGCGGCGTGGGTGGCCAGCGTGGAGCCGTTGCCGGGCAGGGCCAGGCCCAGCGCCTCGGTCAGGCAGTTCATCGAGTTCGCGGTGAACATGCCGGAGCAGGACCCGCAGGTCGGGCAGGCCGAGCGCTCGACCAGGTCGAGCGCGGCGTCGTCGACCCCGCTGTTGGCCGAGGCGGAGATGGCGGTGACCAGGTCCGACGCGGGGTGCGCGACGCCGTCGACGATGACCGCCTTGCCCGCCTCCATCGGCCCGCCGGAGACGAACACCACCGGGACGTTGAGCCGCATGGCCGCGTTGAGCATCCCCGGGGTGATCTTGTCGCAGTTGGAGATGCACACGATCGCGTCCGCCTGGTGGGCGTTGACCATGTACTCCACCGCGTCGGCGATGACCTCCCGCGAGGGCAGCGAGTAGAGCATGCCGCTGTGGCCCATGGCGATGCCGTCGTCCACGGCGATGGTGTGGAACTCCCTGGGCACCCCGCCCGCCGCGCGGACGCCCTCGGCCACGATGTCGCCGAGGTCGCGCAGGTGCACGTGCCCCGGCACGAACTGGGTGTAGGAGTTGGCGATGGCCACGATGGGCTTGCCGAAGTCGCTGTCGGTCATGCCCGTGGCACGCCACAGGGACCGGGCTCCGGCGGCGTTGCGGCCGTGGGTGGTGGTGCGGGAGCGCAGCGCTGGCACGGCTCCTCCAGATCTCGTCAGTACTCGGGTGACCAAAACGGGGACGGCGGCCGGGTCGGCGGTCGTCGGTGCGGGGAGCGGTACCCGACAGGTTACTCCGGTCCGGCCGCCCGCTCGCCCCGCGCGGCGCCCGGATCCGCCGCCTCGACCACGGGGGCGCGCTCGTCCACCGGTTCCTCGACCACCTCGGCGGGTTCGGCATCCGGTTCCGGCACGCGCTCGGTCGGGTCCGGGACGAGGCCGCCGCTGATGAACGACAGCGCGGGCAGGTGCCGCACCCGGACCTGCGGCAGGGCCACCTCGGTGTCGTCGTCGAGCACCGCGGTCACCCCCGCCTTCCCGGTCAGCCGCAGGCCGCGCAGCAGCCGCCACGGCACCCGGCGCGACCCGGTCAGGGTGTGGGCGACGAGGCCATCGGTGTCGGCCACCGTGCGCACCCGCAGCACCCACACGATCGACGCGACCGGGATCAGGTAGATCCACAGCAGGTACGGCGCGGCGGCGGCCACCGGTGTGGCGCAGATCGCCAGCAGCAGCGCGGCGAGCACCGCGATGCCGGGCACGCGGAACACGAGACGGGTCGGGACCTGCTGTTCAGCCACCCCCTGATGGTGCACCGGGCCCCCGCGCGGCCCGCGCCCGGGTCCGCGCGCGTCCCAGGACGCGGTCCAACATCCGAGACACGCGTCTCGCAGAGTTGACGCTCTACTGCGAACGAACTAACGTCCCCGACGTGCCTGCTCAGTCCATTCTCGTACTTCCGCCGCGCGTTCGCCGCTGACGGAAGCCGACTCAGCATCGAACGCGCGACCCTCGTGCGACCTTTGAGGTCGACGGGGGTTTTTTCGTGCCCAGAGCCGCCCCACCCGACCGACGACCGCCCCCGCACCGCCCACTGGAACCACGAACCCACGAGGCAGAACCGATGACCAGCGCAACTTCTCGGCCCAGCCCGGCCGCGGCGAACCCCGCCACCGCGCACGCCCCCCGACCCAAGCCCGCGCCGCCGACCGGCACCCCGGTGCGGGTCACCGGGGCGCAGTCGCTCGTCCGGTCCCTTGAGGCGGTGGGCGCCGAGATCGTCTTCGGCATCCCCGGCGGCACCATCCTCCCGGCGTACGACCCGCTGCTGGACTCCACCAAGGTCCGGCACGTGCTGGTCCGCCACGAGCAGGGCGCCGGGCACGCAGCCACCGGCTACGCCCAGGCCACCGGCAAGGTCGGCGTCTGCATGGCCACCTCCGGGCCCGGCGCGACGAACCTGGTCACCCCGCTGGCCGACGCCAACATGGACTCGGTCCCGATCGTGGCCATCACCGGCCAGCAGACCCGCGCGCTCATCGGCACCGACGCCTTCCAGGAAGCCGACATCTGCGGCATCACCATGCCGGTCACCAAGCACAACTTCCTCGTCACCGACCCCGCGGACATCCCGCGCACGATCGCCGAGGCGTTCCACCTGGCCAAGACCGGTCGCCCCGGCCCGGTCCTGGTGGACATCCCCAAGGACGTCCTGCAGGAGATGACCTCCTTCTCCTGGCCGCCGGAGCTGCGGCTGCCCGGCTACCGGCCCACCACCCGCCCGCACGGCAAGCAGGTCCGCGAGGCCGCCAAGCTCATCCGCGCCGCCAAGCGCCCGGTCCTCTACGTCGGCGGCGGCGTCATCAAGGCCGGGGCATCCCCGGAGCTGCTGGAGCTGGCCGAGCTGACCGGCATCCCGGTCGTCACCACGCTGATGGCCCGCGGCGCGTTCCCCGACTCGCACCGGCAGAACCTGGGCATGCCCGGCATGCACGGCACCGTCCCCGCCGTCGGCGCCATGCAGTCCTCCGACCTGCTGATCGCCCTCGGCGCCCGCTTCGACGACCGGGTCACCGGCGCGCTGGACAGCTTCGCCCCCGGCGCGCAGGTCGTGCACGCCGACATCGACCCGGCCGAGATCTCCAAGAACCGCCGCGCCGACGTGCCGATCGTGGGCGACTGCAAGGAGATCATCACCGAGCTGATCACCGCGGTGCAGGCCGAGGCCGAACCCGCCCAGGACCTGGCGCCGTGGTGGGCCACCATCGACGAGTGGCGCCGCACGTTCCCGCTGGGCTACGAGTGGCCGGAGGACGGCACCCTGTCGCCGCAGTACGTCATCGAGCGCATCGGCGCCATCGCCGGGCCGGACGCCGTCTACACCGCGGGCGTCGGCCAGCACCAGATGTGGGCCGCCCAGCACATCCGCTACGAGAACCCGCGCACCTGGCTCAACTCCGGCGGCCTGGGCACCATGGGCTACTCGGTGCCCGCCGCCATGGGCGCCAAGTTCGGCCGCCCGGACGCGGTGGTGTGGGCCATCGACGGCGACGGCTGCTTCCAGATGACCAACCAGGAGCTGGCCACCTGCGCCATCGAGGGCGCCCCGATCAAGGTCGCCGTCATCAACAACGGCAACCTGGGCATGGTCCGGCAGTGGCAGAACCTGTTCTACTCGGAGCGCTACTCCCAGACCGACCTGGGCACGCACAAGCACCGCATCCCCGACTTCACCCTGCTCGCCGAGGCGCTGGGCTGCGCCGGGCTGCGCTGCGAGACCAAGGACGACGTCGACTCGGTCATCCAGCGGGCCATGGAGATCAACGACCGCCCGGTCGTGATCGACTTCGTGGTCGGCAAGGACGCCCAGGTGTGGCCGATGGTCGCCTCCGGCACCGGCAACTCCGAGATCATGGCCGCCCGGGGCATCCGCCCCCTGTTCGACGAGTGAGCAGGTCCACCCCCGCCCGACCCGCGTCGGCGGACCCCGATCGCCCGAAGCTTGAAAGCGGAGAGAGCGCATGAGCACCCACACCCTGAGCGTCCTGGTCGAGAACAAGCCCGGCGTGCTCGCCCGCGTCTCGGGCCTGTTCTCCCGGCGCGGGTTCAACATCGAGTCGCTGGCCGTCGGCCCGACCGAGCACCCGGACGTGTCCAGGATGACGATCGTGGTCGCGGTCGAGGAGCTGCCGCTGGAGCAGGTCACCAAGCAGCTCAACAAGCTGGTCAACGTCATCAAGATCGTCGAGCTGGAGCCCGCGATCGCCGTGCAGCGCGAACTGCTGCTGGTCAAGGTCCGGGCCGACGCCACCGTGCGCAGCCAGGTGCTGGAGACCGTGCAGCTCTTCCGGGCCAAGGTCGTCGACGTGTCCCCGGAGGCGCTGACCATCGAGGCCACCGGCACCCACGACAAGATCGAGGCGCTGCTGCGGATGCTGGAGCCCTACGGGGTGCGCGAGATGGTGCAGTCCGGCATGGTCGCCATCGGCCGCGGCCCGCGCTCCATCACCGCGACAGCGGTCCGCTAGACCCCCTGTTTTCTCGCGAGTTCCACCGAAGGGAAGTACTGAGCACCATGTCCGTCGAGATCTTCTACGACGCCGACGCCGACCTGAGCATCATCCAGGGGCGCAAGGTGGCCGTCATCGGTTACGGCAGCCAGGGCCACGCCCACGCGCTGAGCCTGCGCGACTCCGGCGTCGACGTCCGGATCGGCCTGCCCGAGGGGTCCAAGTCCAAGGCCAAGGCCGAGGAGCAGGGGCTGCGCGTGCTCACCCCGGCCGAGGCGTCGGCCGAGGCCGACCTGATCATGGTCCTGGCGCCCGACACCAAGCAGCGCTTCATCTACACCGACGACATCGAGCCCAACCTCAAGGACGGCGACGCGCTGTTCTTCGGCCACGGCTTCAACATCCGCTACGACCTGATCAAGCCCCCGGCGGGCGTGGACGTGGCCATGGTCGCCCCCAAGGGCCCGGGCCACCTGGTCCGCCGCCAGTTCGTCGACGGCAAGGGCGTCCCCGCGCTCATCGCCGTGCACCAGGACGCCACCGGCGGCGCGCAGGCGCTGGCCCTGTCCTACGCGGCGGCCATCGGCGGCGCCCGCGCGGGCGTCATCAAGACCACCTTCACCGAGGAGACCGAGACCGACCTCTTCGGCGAGCAGGCGGTGCTCTGCGGCGGCGCGTCCGCCCTGGTGCAGACCGGCTTCGAGGTGCTGACCGAGGCGGGCTACGCCCCCGAGATCGCCTACTTCGAGGTCCTGCACGAGCTCAAGCTCATCGTCGACCTGATGTACGAGGGCGGCATCGCCCGCCAGCGCTACTCCATCTCCGACACCGCCGAGTACGGCGACCTCACCCGCGGCCCGCGCGTCATCACCCCCGCGGTCAAGGAGGAGATGAAGAAGATCCTGGGCGAGATCCAGGACGGCACCTTCGCCCGCGAGTGGGTGGCCGAGGACGAGAACGGCCGCGAGAACTACCGCAGGCTCCAGCAGGAGGGCGAGGCCCACCCGATCGAGGAGACCGGCAAGAAGCTGCGCGGCCTGATGTCCTGGGTCGACCGGCCGATCACCGAGACCGCCTGACGGGTCTCGACCGGGGAGGGGGCCGCGGCGGTGACGCCGCGGCCCCCTCCGCCGTCCCGGTCAGAAGTCCGGCTGCGTGCGCAGGGTGATCAGGGCCTCCGGGGCCAGCTCCGGCTTGAACGACCACCCGGGGAACCCGCCCCAGGCGATCGACTCGCGCAGGTACTCCACCAGGGTGATCCCCGGCCGCCCCGCCACCCCGTGCAGCTCGACGTCGGCGTGCAGGGACGGCAGCCGCACGTCGTGCGTGCCGCCGCTGAGGTTCGCCTTGTGCAACTCGTCCGGGGCCAGCGGGAAGGTCAGCTCGTCGTCCCGGCCGAGCTGCTCCAGCTCGTAGGCCAGGTGGTAGGCGTTGCCCAGGCACAGCGGGTCGGGGAAGTCCGGTCCGGGCGGCACCGTCGTCGGCGCGGGCTCCTGGTGGTAGGTGAGGAACAGCAGGTCGCAGTCCCCGGCGAACCACACCTCGCCCACGTGCCGCAGGCACGCCTCCAGCGACAGCGGCAACCCGCCCACCCGCTCCACCAGCGAGTCGACCAGCGCGTCGTCCGAATCCGTGGGCGGCTGGTGCGGCCGCACCATACGATCGGAGGACACCCAGCCGAGTTCCGGCAGGGCGGCCGCGAGCCGGGAGACGTGCTGCGACACCCGCACCATCGTCTCCTCCGCCACGGCGGCGGCGTCCTCCAGCAGGTCGTCCGGCACCGGACCGAGCGCCCGCAGCTCGGCCCACACGGTGACGTGCTCGCCGCGCAGATATCGACCGTAGTAGGAGGTCACCCGTCGTACGCTACTGAGCGCAACCGCACACCCCCGCCAGCGACACGTCCCCACCCGGGTGACGGCCAACCGCGAACGGTATACCTGACCCCCGACACGGAGCTTGAGGAGACGGTGATGGACAGCGCCCCGATCTACGACGACAAGGCCGAGGTCCGCGGCAGGCTGGACCTGACCAGGGCAGACTGGCAGCGAGCCGCCGAACCCGACGCCGACCCCGACGGCGAGTACGTCGAGATCGCCTTCGTCCCGCACACGGACGGCAAGACCTACATCGCCATGCGCAACTCGAAGTTCACCGGCCCGGACGACACGGTCCTGGTGTTCACCGAGTCGGAGTGGGACGCCTTCGTGGCGGGCGCCAAGGCGGGGGAGTTCGACGAGCCCTGGTGAGCACCGGGGGAGCAGGTTTGGGGGAACTGGCAGGTGGGGACTGAACGCCCGGTGTGGCTGACACCCGAGGAAGTGGCCGCGAGCAGGCCGGACCACGCCCGGGAGCCGTCAGCCGCACCCGGTCCGGCACCCGCGGCGTCCTCCGGCCCGACGCCCGGGGCGCCCTCCGGCCCGGAACCCGGGTCGGCGGCGACCTCCGGGCACCTGCCGGTCCCACCGCACACCACGGCCCCGGCGCCCGACCCCGCCGCGGGTCCCGGTGCCGCGGTTGCGAGCCCGGCTGCGGATGCTGATGCGGTTGCGAGCCCGCCCCCGAGTTCCGGCGCGGTTCCGGCCGCCGCGGGAACCCGGGCTCCGGATTCCGCTGCTGCTCCGCCCGCTGCTGCTCCGCCCGCTGCCGCTCCGCCCGCTGTCGGCGGCGAGGTGGCGGGTTCCGGTACCGCTTCCGCCGCTGTCGCAGGTTCGGCCGCGGGTGCTGGTTCCGGCGCCACCCCGAACGCCATCGGGAGCCCGGCAGCCGATTCCGGCGCGGCTGCAACCGCGGGTTCGATCCCCACCTCGGCTGCGGGTGCGAACCCGGACACCGCTCCGACCGGGCCCGCCCAAGCGGCCCCGGAGCCGAGCGAGGCGAGGCTTCCGTCGCCGAGCGCGGCGCCCGCCGCGGGGACCGGCACCGGGGCAGGCGAGGCGTTGGCGCCGTCCCGTCCGCTCGTAGTCGGCTCGCCCGATACGGCGCCCGCTGCGGGGGCTGGCGCCGGGGCAGGCGAGGCGTTGGCGGTGTCTCGTCCGCTCGTAGTCGGCTCGCCAGGTGCGGCGTCTGCTGCGGGGGTTGGCGCCGGGTCGGGTGAGGCGCAGGCAGCGGTGTCTCGTCCGCCCGCAGCCGATCCGCCTGCTGCGGCGCGCGGGATCGCAGGCGCGTTCGCCGCGCCGCAGGGTGCCGATGGGCTTGCCGGTGCCGGGACCGTCGTGGCGTCCGTTGTCGTGCCGCTGCCCGGCGAGGTGATCACCGTGGCCGCGACGGCGGCGGGTCGGCGCCCGGACCCCAGCCTCCTCGCCCCTCCCTTTCCCGTCGCGGAGCCGGTGGCCGCGGGTGTCCGGCCGACCCCGGTCGCGACATCCGGGAAACCGGCTGCCCCGCTGCCCACCCAGGGACCGGGAATGGCGTCGACCCCGAGGCCCGGCTCACCCGGCGAGGCACCGCACACCCCCGCCGAACCGTTCGGGCCACCACCGAACGAGTCCCCACTCGCCGCGTCCACCGCGCACCCGGACCGCCCCGCCGACGCCCCCGACCCGCGTCCCGGCGCCGAGCCGAGCACCGCGTCACCGGCATCCACCCCGCCCCCGGCACCGCCCTCGGACATCCCGAGTCCCCCTGAACCCCCGCGGCCCACAGCGGCGTCGGTGTGGACGCTGCCGGAGGACCTCCCCGCAGCACCTCCCGCCGATCCCCCCACACCTGGGCCCACCCACGCAGACCCGTCCTTCTCAGGCGAACTTCTCCTCCCCGCCCCGGACCCCCGACGCCCGCGACAGCCCAGACCCCCTGTGCCACAGGGCTTCCCCGCGCAACCGGGTACCGCCGCGCCCCCGTCCCGCGCGCAGCAGAATCCACCCCACCAGGGCCCCGGATGGCAAAACCCGCACCAGCCCCCCGGTTCGCAGAACACCCCGCAGCAGCCCCAGGAACAGCGAAACCCGTCGCAGCAGCCCCCCGCGCAACGAACCGGCCTCCACCACAACCCGGACCGCCGCGACCCCCTCCACCACGGCCCCGGTCCGCAACAACGCCAAGGCGAACACCCTCCCGCCTCACCGGGCTTCCCACCCGACCCCAGCTCGCCTCGGCAGAACACAGGCCCGCACAGCGCCGGGCAGCGGAACCCGGGAAGGCAGAACCCGGGAAGGCAGAACCCGCCGCGCCAAAACCCCGGCAACCCCAGCCCCGGCAACCCCAGCCCCGGCAACCCCAACCCGGCGCAGCCCGCGCCGCCATGGCCGAATCCCGGCAGGCCGACCCCCGCGCAGCAGGACCACGCGCACCGAGGCATGCCCCAGCAGGACCCCCGGCAGCACCCCGGCCAACCGGGTGCTTCGCCGCGGAGTCCAGACCGGGTGAACCCGGCGCACCAAGTGCCATCAGGGCGGCAGGACTCCCCAAATCAGCGCCTCGAACAGCGGAACCCCGCACAGCAGAGCGCGGGCAACCAACCCCCGGGCAACCAACCCCCGCCCCGGCCGGAACCCCAGCAACAGTCCGGTCAACGTCCCACACCCGGAAGGCCCACCGGCCCGCCCCCGACCCCACCGCGGCCCGGCCGAACCGCGCAGCACCAACCCCCACCGCAATCCACCGGCACCGCACGCCCACCCCAGCCCAGCGGAGCCGTGCAATCCCCCCAACCCCCACCGCAGCCGGGCGGGACTGCGCAGCAGCCCGCGCCCCAGCCCGGTGGGGTTGCGCAGCCGCAGCAGCCCGCGCCCCAGCCCGGTGGGGTTGCGCAGCCGCATCAGCCCGCGCCTCAGCCGGGCCGGGCCGCGTCTGCGCACCACTCCCCGCCCCGGCCGGGTGGGCCCGCGCAGCCCCACCAGCCTTCGTCGCAGTCCGGCGCCGTCCCGCTGCCGCACCAGTCCGCACCTCAGCCCAGCGGAACCGCGCAGCGGCCCCAGCCCGGCAGGTCCGCGCAGCCGCGTCAACCCGCGCCCCCACCCGGCAGGCCCGCGCAGCAGCACCCCCCGCGACCCGGTGGTTCCGCGCAACCGACCGGCGCGCAGCGCACCCCACCCAACCCCGCCCAGTCGCGCCCCGCCCCGCCCCAACCGTCTCGCCCGGCCCCCCGCCCGGCCCCGCCGCCCCGCGTCCTCCCGCCCCCCGCCGTCATCTCCACCCTCCCGCCGCCGCCCCCGGTGACGTCCTTCGGCCCTGGCGGCTTCGGTCCGGCGGGTTCCGGTGTCGGCATCACCGGTACGACCCCCGTGCCGGTCCGGCAGGACGCGGCGGAGGCCGATCCGGGTCCCGCGGTGGAGACGCGCCGGAGCAGGCCCGCGTACCTGGTGGAGGGCGATGACGACGAGATGTTCGGCAACGCCGACTTCACCGCGCCGCCCGTCATCGGGGAATGACGTGTCTCGTGGCTCACCCTGCGGTGGAACGGTTCAGTGACCGGCCTAGACTCCCTGTGGTTACAGAGTGGTAACCGCACCCAAAAATGCTGTCAGCACAGGAGCCCGCGTGACAACTACGAGCCGCCCCGTCGTCCTCATCGCCGAGAAGCTCGCGCCGTCCGTGCTGGACGTCTTCGGCGACGAGTTCGAGGTCCGCCACGTCGACGGCACTGACCGCCCCGCCCTCCTCGAGGCCGTGGCCTCCGCCGACGCGCTGCTCGTGCGCTCCGCGACCCAGGTCGACGCCGAGGTGCTCAAGGCCAGTGACACCCTGAAGGTCGTCGCCCGCGCGGGTGTCGGCCTCGACAACGTCGAGGTGCCCGCCGCCACCGATCGCGGTGTGCTGGTGGTGAACGCGCCGACGTCGAACATCGTCTCGGCCGCCGAGCACGCGGTGGCGCTGCTGCTGGCCACCGCCCGGCAGATCCCGGCCGCGCACCAGACCCTGCAGGAGGGTCAGTGGAAGCGCAGCTCGTTCTCCGGGGTCGAGGTGTCCGGCAAGACCGTGGGCGTCGTCGGCCTGGGCAAGATCGGGCAGTTGTTCGCGCAGCGCCTCGCCGCGTTCGGCACCACCCTGATCGCCTACGACCCGTACGCCTCGCCCGCGCGCGCCGCCCAGCTCGGCATCGAGCTGGTGGAGCTGGACGACCTGCTGGCCAGGGCCGACTTCATCTCCGTGCACCTGCCCAAGACCCCGGAGACCAAGGGGCTGATCAGCGCCGAGAAGCTCGCGCTGACCAAGAAGGGCGTCATCATCGTCAACGCCGCGCGCGGCGGCCTCATCGACGAGCAGGCCCTGGCCGACGCGGTGCGCTCCGGCCAGGTCGGCGGCGCGGGCATCGACGTCTACACCAAGGAGCCCACCACCGAGTCGCCGCTGTTCGGCGTCCCCGGGATCGTGGTGACCCCGCACCTGGGTGCCTCCACCGCCGAGGCGCAGGACCGGGCGGGCACCGACGTCGCCCACTCGGTGCGGCTGGCGCTGCGCGGCGACTTCGTCCCGGACGCGGTCAACGTGGCCGGTGGCGTCGTCGGCGAGGAGGTGCGCCCGTACCTGCCGCTGACGCAGAAGCTGGGCACCGTGCTGACCGCGCTGGGCAGCAAGGCCCCCACCGCGATCACCGTGCTGGTGCGCGGCGAGCTGTCCTCCGAGGACGTGTCGGTGCTGTCGCTGGCCGCGCTGCGCGGGGTGTTCACCGGGATCGTCGAGGACCAGGTGACGTTCGTGAACGCCCTGCAGATCGCCGAGACCCGGGGCGTGGCCGTGGAGGTCGCCACCGAGACCGAGAGCGCCAACCACCGCAGCGTGGTGACCCTGCGCGGCGCGTACGCCGACGGGTCGGTGGTGACCGTCAGCGGCACCCTGTCCGGCCTGGACCAGGTGCAGAAGCTGGTGGAGGTGCACGGCCGCGCGTTCGACCTGCGCGCCGAGGGCGACGTGCTGCTGCTGGAGTACGCCGAGCGCCCGGGCGTGATGGGCGCGGTCGGCACCCTGCTGGGCGAGTCCGGCATCAACATCGACGCCGCGCAGATCAGCCAGACCGCGCAGGGCTCCGACGCCGTCATGCTGCTGCGGGTGGACCGCGCGGTCGACCCGTCGGTGCTGGAGTCGATCGGCGCCTCGGTCGGGGCGAGCATCGTGCGGGCCATCGACTTCGGCTGAGTCGACCGCTCCACCCGTCCACGGGTTGGGACGCGGCGGAATTGGCGAACGGTGCCCGGATCGGTTGGTTGACAACCCTTCTGGGCACCGTTCGTGTCCTATATCGGCTCAGAAGGCATCTCGAAACCACCCGAACAGGTGGCGCGATGCGGCATCCGGGCGGCTTCCCGGTAGCCTTCGTTCGACTACCAGGCCCTGACAGTTCGGGCCGATACCCCGGGAGGTGTGTGCATGCGGCTCGCGGTGATCCCAGGTGACGGGATCGGGCCGGAAGTGATCGCCGAGGCACTGAAGGTGCTGGGCGAGGTCATACCGACCGCCGAGATCACCCGCTACGACCTGGGCGCGGCGAGGTGGCACGCGACTGGTGAGCTGCTGCCGGAGTCCGTCCTCGGTGAGCTGCGGGACCACGACGCCATCCTGCTCGGTGCGGTGGGGGACCCGTCGGTCCCCAGCGGCATCCTGGAGCGCGGGCTGCTGCTGCGGCTGCGCTTCGAGCTCGACCACCACGTCAACCTCCGCCCGGCCCGGCTGTACCCGGGGGTGAAGAGCCCCATCGCCGACCCCGGCGAGATCGACATGATCGTCGTCCGGGAGGGCACCGAGGGCCTGTACGCGGGCAACGGCGGCCTGCTCCGCAAGGACACCCCGCACGAGATCGCCACCGAGGTCAGCGTCAACACCTCCTTCGGCGTCGAGCGCGTCGTCCGCGACGCGTTCACCCGCGCGGCGGCCCGCCCCCGCAAGCACCTGACCCTGGTCCACAAGACCAACGTGCTCACGCACGCGGGTTCGCTGTGGTCGCGCGTGGTGGAGGAGGTGTCGTTGCAGCACCCGGACGTCACCGTCGCCTACCAGCACGTGGACGCCACCACCATCCACATGGTCACCGACCCCGGCCGCTTCGACGTGATCGTCACCGACAACCTGTTCGGCGACATCCTCACCGACCTCGCGGCGGCCGTCACCGGCGGCATCGGCTTGGCGGCCAGCGGCAACCTCGACATCACCCGCCGCAACCCGAGCATGTTCGAGCCGGTCCACGGCAGCGCCCCGGACATCGCGGGCCAGGGCATCGCCGACCCCACGGCGGCCGTCCTGTCCGTCGCCCTGCTCCTCGACCACCTCGGCGAGCACGAGTCGGCCCGCCGCATCGAGGCCTCGGTCGCCTTCGACCTCGCCACCCGCGACCACAACTCCCCCGGCGGCACCTTCGCCATCGGGGACCGCCTCGCGGCCCTGGTGTCCTCGAACGTCCGCACCGGCTGACCCGGCCACCGCACCACCGCGAGGGCCCGCTCCCACCCGGAGCGGGCCTTCGCCGTTCCCGGGTCCGAACCGGCAGCCACCCCGCACGCGGCTGAACCGTGCTGAGCAGCCCCCGAATCAACCCCAGCACGGGGCGCCGACAAGAACCGCAGACCGACCAGGGGTTGTCCACAGGCAGCGTGGAGCAGTCCCCGACTTCCCGCCGACCCGCGCCCACCGACGGGAGCGGCCAGGTGAGCCGAAGTTGTCCACCGTCCAGGGGATGGGAAGCGGAGTCCGCGAGTTGGTACCCGGCCGGGAGATGTGCCACCATCGGACCGTGGCTCACTCCGCCCTGATCATTATCGACGAGCGCGTCGGCTGACTCCGCACGACGGAGCACCGGCGCGCAGACCTCTCGCATGTGGCGGGGGGTCTTTTTGTTTGTCCACTCTGTGAACCCCTCGACGAGGAGCGATCCCGTGACCCGCACGACTCCGGCCGGAACCCCGCTCGGCGACTCCTTCCACGTGTACGACACCACTCTGCGCGACGGGGCCCAGCGGGAGGGGATTTCCTACTCGGTGGCCGACAAGTTGGCCGTCGCCCGGTTGGTGGACGGGTTGGGGGTGGGGTTCATCGAGGGCGGGTGGCCGGGGGCTATGCCGAAGGACACCGAGTTCTTCGCCAGGGCCGCGGCCGGGGAACTCCAGTTGCAGCACGCCGCGCTGGTGGCGTTCGGGTCGACCCGGCGGGCGGGGAGCACCGCCGCGAAGGACCCGCAGGTGCAGGCGCTGGTGGCGTCGCAGGCGCCGGTGGTGACGCTGGTGGCGAAGTCCGACCGCAGGCACATCGAGCGGGCGCTGCGGACCGACGTGGCCGAGGCGGCGGAGATGGTGCGCGACACCGTGGCGTTCCTGGTGGGGGAGGGGCGGCGGGTGTTCCTCGACGCCGAGCACTTCTTCGACGGGTACGCGTTCGACCCGGACACGTCCCTGCGGGTGCTGACCGCCGGGTTCGAGGCGGGGGCCGACGTGGTGGTGCTGTGCGACACGAACGGGGGGCAGTTGCCGCTGGGGTTGGCCGAGACGGTGCGGGAGGTGATCGCGCGGACCGGGTTCCGGGTGGGCATCCACTGCCAGGACGACACCGGGTGCGCGGTGGCCAACAGCGTCGCCGCGGTGCAGGCGGGGGCCACGCACGTGCAGTGCACGGCCAACGGTTACGGGGAGCGGGCCGGTAACGCCGACCTGTTCCCGGTGATCGGGAACCTGGCCGTGAAGCTCAAGATGGACGTGCTGCCGGAGGGGAAGCTCGCCGACCTGACGCGCGTCTCGCACGCCCTGGCCGAACTGGCGAACATCGCGCCGAACACCCACCAGGCGTACGTGGGGCACTCGACGTTCGCGCACAAGGCGGGCCTGCACGCCAGCGCGATCAAGGTCGACCCGCTGCTCTACAACCACATCGACCCGACCGTCGTCGGCAACGACATGCGCGTGCTGGTCACCGAGATGGCCGGGCGGGCGAGCCTGGAGCTCAAGGGCCACGAGCTGGGCGTCGACCTGGTGGGCAGGCCGGAGGCGGTGGACAGCGCGCTGCGGAAGGTGAAGGACCTGGAGTCGCGCGGGTGGTCGTTCGAGGCCGCCGACGCCTCCCTGGAGCTGCTGCTGCGCGGGGAGATCGCGGTCGTCGACCCGGACGCCCCCGCCACCGGCCACCCGTTCGAGCTGGAGTCCTACCGGGTGATCCTGGACCACCGGCTCGACGGCGAGGTGGTGTCCGAGGCGACGGTGAAGGTGCACGTGGCCGGGCACCGGGTGATCGCCACCGCCGAGGGCAACGGGCCGGTGCACGCCCTGGACGCGGCGCTGCGCCGGGCGCTGGTGCCGCACCTGCCCTGGGTGGACGAGGTGGAGCTGACCGACTACAAGGTGCGCATCCTGACCGGGGCGTCGCGTGCAACCCAACCCGGCACCGATGCCGTCACCCGGGTGTTGGTGCAGTCCTCGGACCGCGAGCTCGAGTGGACCACGGTGGGTGTGCACGGCAACATCGTGGAGGCGAGCTGGCTGGCCCTCTGCGACGCGCTCGCGCACAAGGCGATGCGGGTCCGGTCCGGGGTCGGCGCGGGCGGCCTGCGCGGGTAGGCCGCCCCCGAGCAGGAGGAGGCGGTCGGCGTGCGGGTTCTACTCGTCGGTGCGGTGGTGCTGGTTTCGGTGGCCGGGTGCGCGGGGGGCGGGTCGGAGCAGGAGCCCGCGGCGCCGCCGCCGACCTCGGCGCCCGCCGCGGACGCGTGGCTCGATCGGGTGAAACCGGCGGACGCGGTGTCCCGGGTCGGGATGCCGGGGGCGTGCCCGCTGCCGTTCGCCTTCGACGTCGCCGCGGGCTGGACGGCCGCGGCGGGGGACGGGGAGTCCCGCGACGGGTTGGCCGCCGACTGCGCGGTCAGCTCGGACGCCGGGCGGCTGCGGGTGTGGGTCGGCGGTGAGCCGGGCAGCACCCCGCGCGGGGCGCTGGAGCGGTTCGTCCAGGGCGAGGGGACCATCGCCGAGCCGACCTACCGCGAGTCCACAGTGGGCCAGGGGACGGGCGTGGAGCTGACCTTCGCCCGCCCGGACGGCGGCGCGCGCGGGCGGGCGTTCGCCGTGGCCACGCCGCTGCGCACCCTGGTCGTCTCGGTGGAGGCCGGTTCGGCGGCGGCCTACGAGCGGGCCCTGCCCGGCTACCTGCTGGCCAAGCAGAGCCTGACCCCGATCGAGCGCTGACCCCGTTCTAGTGTGGGTGCCGTGCGTATCGCTCGAATTGCCCATCCAGCAGGTGTCGCGTTCGTCTCGATCGAGGGCGAGGGGAAAGACCAGGTCGCCGCGGAGATCGCCGAGCACCCGTTCGGCACCCCCGAGTTCACCGGGCGCCGGTGGCCGCTGGCCGACACCCGGCTGCTCGCGCCCATCCTGCCCACCAAGGTGGTCTGCGTCGGCAAGAACTACGCCGACCACGCCAGGGAGATGGGCGGTGAGGCCCCGGCCGACCCGGTGATCTTCATGAAGCCCTCGACCACCGTGGTCGGCCCCGGGGCGGCCATCAGGCTGCCCAGGGACTCGTCCCGTGTGGACTTCGAGGGCGAGCTGGCGCTGGTCATCGGCCAGCCCTGCCGCGACGTGCCCGCCGCCAGGGCCAAGGGCGTCATCCTCGGCTACACGATCGCCAACGACGTCACCGCCCGCGACCAGCAGCAGCACGACGGGCAGTGGACCCGGGCCAAGGGGCACGACACGTTCTGCCCGCTGGGTCCGTGGATCGAGACCCAGCTCGACCCCAGCGACCTCGACCTCAAGACCACGGTCGACGGCGAGGTGAAGCAGGACTCCTCCACGGCGTTCCTGCTGCACGGGGTGCCCGAGCTGGTCGAGTGGATCTCGAAGGTGATGACCCTGCTGCCCGGTGACGTGATCCTCACCGGCACGCCCGCGGGCGTGGGGCAGATCGTGGACGGGCAGACGGTCTCGGTGTCCATCACCGGCCTGGGCACCCTGACCAACCCGGTCGTCAACCGCTGAGCCCGCGGGCCGATCCCCCGCGCGGGCGGGGGATCGGCCGCCCGCCGGTCACCGGCGGGCGAAGTCCGGCACCGGCTCGCTGAGCACCCCGCGCCCGATCACCTGCGCCGGGACGCGGTTGAGCACCGGGAAGCGCCGGATGAGCCGGATCGGCAGCGGCAGCGTGGTCGACCGCGCGATCTCCACCCGCCCGGCCAGCGCGGGCGCGATCGCGTTGCGGTGCAGGAGCCGTTGCAGGCCCTGGATGAGCACCGTCGGCAGCAGCCTGCGGTACCGGACCCGCGCCAGGTCGGCCTCCGTGACCCGCCCGCGCGCCAGCGGACCGGCCAGCAGCCGGGCCGCGGCGATGGCGTCCTGCACCGCCAGGTTGATGCCCACCCCGCCCAGCGGCGACATCGCGTGCGCCGCGTCGCCCAGGCACAGCAGGCCGTCGCGGTGCCAGCGGGTCAGCCGGTCGAGCTGCACGTCGAGGGTCTTCACCTCGTCCCAGGAGCCCAGCGCGCCCGCCCGGTCCGCCAGCCACGGCGCCACCGCCACCACGTCGCGCAGGACCGCCGACACCTCGCCCCGGCGGGCGCTCGCGTCGGACCCCTTGGGGATGAGGGTCGCGGCCTGCCAGTACTCCCGGCGGTCGATCAGCACGGTCGAGCGCCGGTCGCTGATCAGCGGGACGATGCCGCACGGGTCGGTGTCGTGGCGGGGCAGGCGGAACCACCACACGTCCATCGGGGTGGGGTAGCGCTTCTTCGGCAGCAGCGCGGCGTCGCGCAGCACCGAGGAGCGGCCGTCGCAGGCGATGGTCAGCCTGGCGCGCAGTTCGCCGGTCCCCCCGTCGCTGGTGCGGTAGGTGACACCGGTGACCCGGTCGCCGTCGCGGAGCAGGCCGGTGGCGGCGGTGTTCATCCGCAGCGCGAACGTCGGCTCCCGCTTCCCGGCGGCGGCCAGCAGGTCGAGCAGGTCCCACTGCGGGACCATGGCGATGAAGTTGTTCGGCCCCGGCAGCGAGCGCAGGTCGGCCACCCTGGCGACCCCGCCGGAGAAGGGCACCTCCACCTCCTCGATGCGGCTCTGCGGGATCCGCCGGAACGCCTCGCCCAGGCCCAGCGCGTCGATCAGGTCCAGGGTCGGCGGGTGCACGGTGTCGCCGCGGAAGTCGCGCAGGAAGTCCGCGTGCTTCTCCAGCACGGTCACCGCGATCCCCGCCCTGGCCAGCAGCAGCCCCGTGACCATCCCGGCCGGACCGCCCCCGACCACGAGGACGTCTGTGTCGGTCATGGCTTCTCCCCTCTCCGTTTTCAACGCTCGTTGAATAACTGTGCACCCAGCCTCCGGCGAGGTCAAGGCGGATCGGCAGGGATACGCTGATCAGGCTATGAGCACCCCAGACGCCACCACCCCAGTCCGAGCCCGCTTCTGCCCGTCACCGACCGGCACCCCGCACGTCGGGCTCATCCGCACCGCCCTGTTCAACTGGGCCTTCGCCCGGCACGCGGGCGGCAAGCTGGTCTTCCGCATCGAGGACACCGACGCGGCCCGCGACTCCGAGGAGAGCTACGCGGCGATCCTCGACGGCCTGCGCTGGCTCGGCATCGACTGGGACGAGGGTCCCGAGGTCGGTGGCGAGTACGGCCCGTACCGGCAGAGCCTGCGCGCGGACTCCTACGCCGAGGTCATCGCCAAGCTCACCGAAGCCGGTGAGCTGTACGAGTCCTACTCCAGCAACGAGGAGGTCGAGGCGCGGCGCAAGGCCGCGGGCCAGGACCCCAAGCTGGGCTACGACAACCACGACCGCGACCTCACCGACGAGCAGCGCGCCGCCTTCCGCGCCGACGGCCGCGAACCCGTGCTGCGGCTGCGGATGCCCGACCGGGCCATCGCCTTCACCGACCTCGTCCGCGGCGACATCAGCTTCCCGGCGGGCAGCGTGCCCGACCCGGTCCTGGTGCGCGCCAACGGCCAGCCGCTCTACACCCTGGTCAACCCGGTCGACGACGCCCTCATGCGGATCACCCACGTGCTCCGCGGCGAGGACCTGCTGCCCTCGACCCCCCGCCAGATCGCGCTCTACGAGGCGTTGCAGCGCGTCGGTGTGGCCGAATTCACCCCGCACTTCGGGCACATGCCCCTGGTCCGCGGCGAGGGCAACAAGAAGCTGTCCAAGCGCGACCCGCAGTCGAACCTGTTCGCCTACCGCGAGCGCGGGTTCGTCCCCGAGGGGATGCTCAACTACCTGGCGCTGCTGGGCTGGTCGATCGCCGAGGACCGCGACATCTTCTCCATGGCGGAGATGGTCGAGGCGTTCGACATCGGCCGGGTCAGCGCCAACCCGGCCCGCTTCGACCTGAAGAAGGCCGAGGCGATCAACGCCGAGCACCTGCGCGCCCTGGGCAAGGACGACTTCGTCCGCCGCGTGCTGCCGTACCTGAGCGCCGCGGGCGTCCTGCCCGCCGAACCCACGGCCGACCAGGTGGCCACTGTGGACACCATCGCGCCGCTGGTGCAGGAGCGGCTGGTCGTGCTCTCCGACGCCGCGGGCATGGTCGGCTTCCTGTTCGCCGACGACGCGGAGTTCACCCCCGAGGCCGACGCCGCGGCGAAGAACCTCGGCCCGGACGCCGAACCGGTGCTCACCGCGAGCATCACCGCGCTGGACGCACTGTCCGAGTGGACCACCCCGGCCATCGAGGAAGCGCTCAAAACGGCCTTGATCGACGGTCTGGGACTCAAGCCGCGCAAGGCGTTCGCGCCGGTGCGCGTGGCCGTGACCGGGCGGACCGTGTCCCCGCCGCTGTACGAGTCCATGGAACTGCTCGGCCGCGAGCGCACCATGGGGCGGTTGCGCAAAGCGCTTCCCTAGTGGGGAACGGGTAACGCGATCCGGAGGTCCCGCGATAGTCTTTTCCCGGCTGTCGCGGGACCTCCGCGCTTGACCGTGTCAGAAGCCGCAACACCACCCGGCCAGACGAATCGCGGACCCCGGCGCGGCACCTAGCCTCGCGTAATGAGAACACCGCTCGCACCCCACCCGTCCGCCCGGACGGCCACCGCCGCCCCCGAACGGCGGGCGCGAGCGCCCCACGCCGAACCGCCCAGGATCACCGCCGTGTGCCTGGACATCGACGACACGCTGATCGACTTCACCGGCTCCGCCAGGAAAGCCCTGCACCGCCTCATCGGCCGCGACGACATGTGGAGCGCCTGGCAGCGGGTCACCGACGAACACCACGCCAGGGTCGTCGCGGGGGAGTACGACTACGACACCATGCGCAGGGCGCGCACCAAGGCGTTCCTGGCCGACCTCGGCGCCCTGGTGGACGACGAGGCGGTGGCGGTCCTCGAAGACCGCCGCCTGGCCCAGATGCGCGGCGCGTGGCGGCTGTTCCCCGACACCGTCCCCTGCCTGGACTGGCTGCGCGCCGCGGGACTGAAGATCGGCGCCGTCACCAACGCCTCCGGCCCGCACCAGCGCGCCCGCCTCGCCGACCTGGGCCTGGGCCGCTTCTTCGACGCCGTGCTCAGCCCCGCCGCGATCGGCGCGGCCAAACCGGACCCGCAGATCTTCCACGCCGCCTGCGAACACCTCGGCGCGGCCCCCGAGGAGACCCTCCACATCGGCGACCGGCTCGACCTCGACGCCCACGCCGCCCGCGACGCGGGCCTGCACGGCGTCTGGCTCGACCGCCCGGCCCCCGGCGGCACCGGGGGCGGGCACCGGGCCGACGACCCCGACCCGGACGTCGGCGTGCCCGTCCTCGACTCCCTCGCCGACCTGCCCGCACTGCTCGTCAGCGAGTACCGCACACCGGCCGTGACCAGCGGATCCACCGTCCCCGATCCCCGGAGCTGACCCCCGATTTCACTCCGGAGGGGGCTGTGGTCTAACATCTTCTCCGGCAAGAGGGACAGGCCACCGGGTAGCTCTCGGAGGCCGGAACCGAATGCCATTGGGGTATGGTGTAATTGGCAGCACGACTGATTCTGGTTCAGTTAGTCTAGGTTCGAGTCCTGGTACCCCAGCGGTAGAGCACCGAAGCGAGTCTGCTAAGGTCTCTCCCAGCAAAACAGAACAAGATGTAGAAGTTTGTTCTAGGGCCCCGTCGTCTAGCGGCCTAGGACGCCGCCCTCTCAAGGCGGTAGCGCGGGTTCGAATCCCGTCGGGGCTACAGGGTTTGGGGCCCTTCATCAGCTGGAAAGACGCTGATGAAGGGCCCCTTTCGCGTGTCTACCCGGGGGGCGACCCCCCGGACCCCCACGGTGCGGTGGGTTCCTGAACCAGCGTGGTTGTGGTTGTGGTTGTGGTTGGGGTGGCTTTGGTTGGGCTTCGTCCGTGTGCCTGGGGTGACCGGGTGGGAGTGCTCGTTGGGGTGGATTGTGTTCTTTGGGGGAGAAGAAAGCATGCAAAGCCGACCCGCGACGGTGGGCATCCCTTCGTCCACTCACGCGCACCGGGCATGCTTTCTTCGTAGGGGCCCCGAAGAACACAATCCACCCAACGAGCCCCGCCCCGGGGAGTCTCCGCAATCGGTGGCGGGGGCTAGAGGCGGTTTTGGAGGGCGTCGGCGGCGGCCAGGAGGTCTGCTGCCCAGCGGGCGCCGGGGCGGCGGCCCATGCGGTCTATGGGGCCGGAGACGGAGATCGCTGCCACTACTGTGCCGGAGGCGTCCCTCACGGGGGCGGAGACGCTGGCTACGCCTGGCTCGCGTTCTGCGACGCTTTGGGCCCAGCCTCTCCTGCGGACCTCCAGCAGTGCTCGTTCGCCGAAGACCGCGTCTGCCAGGAGGCTGCGCTGGGTTGCGGGGTCGGACCAGGCTGCGAGGACTTTTGCCCCTGAACCCGCTGTCATCGGGAGGCGGGTGCCGATGGGGACCGTGTCCCGCAGGCCGCTGGGGGGTTCGGCGGAGCAGACGCAGATTCGGTGCAGGCCGTCTCGGCGGTAGAGCTGGACGCTCTCCCCTGTGCGGTCGCGAAGTCTTGGGAGTACCGCTGTTGCCGCGTCGAGGAGGGGGTCGGTGGCGCCGCCCGCCAGCTCCGCCAGTGCCGCGCCGGGACGCCACCTGCCGTCGGTTCCCCTGCGCAGCAGGCGGTGCACCTCGAGCCCCACCGCCAGGCGGTGCGCCGTCGCCCGGGGCAGGCCCGTCTTCGCGCACAACTCCGCCAGGCCGCAGGGTTCCTTCGCCACGGCCTGCAGAACGGCCATTGCCTTGTCCAGAACTCCGATGCCGCTATGCTGTCCCACGTCTCGATACTACTTTCCCGTCATGTGGGAAGTCCAGTCTGATCCAAGTACGACCGGGAAGCTGATGGTGATGAGCGATGGGCAAAACGCTCGCTGAGAAGGTGTGGGACCAGCACGTGGTGCGCCGCGGCGACGGCGCCGAACCGGACCTGCTCTACATCGACCTGCACCTCGTGCACGAGGTGACCAGCCCGCAGGCGTTCGACGGCCTGCGGCTCGCCGGGCGTCCCGTGCGCAGGCCGGACCTGACGATAGCGACCGAGGACCACAACGTCCCGACCATCGGGATCGATCTCCCGATCGCTGACCCGGTCTCGCGCACGCAGGTGGACACGCTCCGCCGCAACTGCGCGGAGTTCGGCGTGCGGCTGCACCCGATGGGCGACGTCGAGCAGGGCATCGTGCACGTGGTCGGCCCGCAGCTCGGCCTCACCCAGCCGGGCATGACGGTGGTGTGCGGCGACAGCCACACCTCCACCCACGGCGCGTTCGGCGCGCTGGCGTTCGGCATCGGCACCTCCGAGGTCGAGCACGTGATGGCCACGCAGACGCTGCCGCTGCGCCCGTTCAAGACCATGGCGATCACCGTCACCGGCGAACTGCGCCCCGGCGTCACCGCCAAGGACGTGATCCTCGCCGTCATCGCCAAGATCGGCACCGGCGGCGGCCAGGGCTACGTCCTGGAGTACCGCGGCCCGGCCATCGAGAAGCTGTCGATGGAAGCCCGGATGACCGTGTGCAACATGTCCATCGAGGCGGGCGCCAGGGCCGGGATGATCGCGCCGGACGAGACCACGTTCGAATACCTCAAGGGTCGCCCGCACGCGCCGCAGGGCGCCGACTGGGACGCCGCCGTGGCCTCCTGGCGCGAGCTGCGCACCGACGACGACGCGACCTTCGACGCCGAGGTGGTCGTCGACGCCGCGTCGCTGACGCCGTTCGTCACCTGGGGCACCAACCCCGGCCAGGGCCTGCCGCTGTCGGCGACCGTCCCGGACCCGGAGCTGATCGCCGACGAGAACGAGCGCGTCGCCGCGGAGAAGGCCCTGGCGTACATGGACCTGGCGCCCGGCACCCCGCTGCGCGAGATCGGCGTCGACACCGTCTTCCTCGGCTCCTGCACCAACGGCCGGATCGAGGACCTGCGCGCCGCCGCCGACGTCATCCGCGGCAGGCGGGTCGCCGAGGGCGTGCGGATGCTCGTGGTGCCCGGCTCGATGCGGGTCCGCGCGCAGGCCGAGTCCGAGGGCCTGGACGCGGTGTTCCTGGCCGCGGGCGCCGAGTGGCGGCAGGCGGGCTGCTCCATGTGCCTGGGCATGAACCCGGACCAGCTCGCCCCCGGGGAGCGCAGCGCGTCCACATCGAACCGCAACTTCGAGGGCAGGCAGGGCAAGGGCGGGCGCACCCACCTGGTGTCGCCGCTGGTGGCGGCGGCCACCGCCGTACGCGGGACGCTGTCGTCCCCGGAAGACCTGTCCGACGACCTCGTCGGCGCCGCGACCAGCGGCGACGACCGGAACTGAGGGGAAGCGACCATGGAGCCGTTCACCACCCACACCGGCGTCGGGGTGCCCCTGCGCAGGTCCAACGTGGACACCGACCAGATCATCCCGGCGGTCTACCTCAAGCGGGTGACCCGCACCGGCTTCGAGGACGGCCTGTTCGCCGCCTGGCGCTCCGACGAGCACTTCGTGCTCAACCGGGAGCCCTACCGGGCGGGCAGCGTCCTCGTCGCCGGGCCCGACTTCGGCACCGGGTCCTCCCGCGAGCACGCCGTCTGGGCGCTGTCGGACTACGGCTTCCGGGTGGTCGTCTCCGCCCGGTTCGCCGACATCTTCCGCGGCAACGCGGGCAAGCAGGGGCTCGTGGCCGCCGAGTGCGAGCAGTCCGACGTCGAGCAGCTCTGGAAGCTGCTCGAAACCGAGCCTGGGACGCAGGTCACGGTGGACCTGGTCGAGAAGACCGTCAGCGCCAAGGACTTCACCGCCAGGTTCTTCGTGGACGACTACACCCGCTGGCGGCTGCTCGAGGGCCTCGACGACATCTCCCTGACCCTGCGCCACGAGGCCGACATCGACGCGTTCGAGCAGGCCAGGCCCAATTGGAAGCCGGTGACGACCCCGATCGCCACCCCCTGATCGAGGAGCCGGATTCCCCTTGTCGAGAAGGGGGATCCGGCCCCTTCCCGGGCCCCTTCCCGCTCCTCCCGGACACTTCACAACACACGCCGACCCCCGCGCGACGCCCCCCGAAAACCCCGAATCCGACCCCCCGAGGGATGCGGATCGGGACAGTTAAGGAAAAATCAGGGCGCGTCGCGTGGAAATCGCGCGCATTTCGGCCTATCTTGGGCGAGAAGTCGGCTCGCTTGGGTCGTAAACGGCAGTGTGGCTCTCTTACGGAGGACTGAAGGGTGAACAAGGCCCAACTCATCGAGGCGCTCACCGAGCGCCTGGGCGACAAGAAGGCCGCAGGCGCTGCGGTCGACGGTCTCGTCGACGTGATCGTCCGCACGGTCAACAAGGGCGAGAAGGTCAACATCACCGGCTTCGGCGTGTTCGAGAAGCGCGCCCGCGCCGCCCGGACCGCGCGCAACCCGCGCACCGGTGAGACCGTGAAGGTCAAGAAGACCAACGTCCCCGCGTTCCGCGCGGGCACGATGTTCAAGGAGGTCGTGAGCGGCGCGAAGAAGCTGCCCAAGGTCACCGCGGCCAAGGCCACCACCGCGCGTGCGGCGGCGGGCACCACCACCCGGGCCACCACGACCCGCGCGGCGGGCACCGCCACCACCACCCGCACCCGCGCGGCGGCGGCGAAGCCCGCAGCGGCGACCACGCGCGCCACCACGACGCGCAGCCGGGCAGCGGCCGCCAAGCCCGCCGCGACCGCCACCAAGGCGACCACGGCGCGCACCACGAAGGCCACCGCGGCCAAGCCGAAGGCCGCCACCACGGCCAAGGCGACCCCGGCCAAGGCGACCACCGCGAAGGCGACCACCGCCAAGACCACGGCGGCCAAGGCCCCCGCGGCGAAGAAGGCCACCCCGGCGGCGGCGAAGACCACCGCCACCGCGGCCAAGAAGGCCGCCCCGGCCGCCAAGGCCGCGCCCAAGGCGGCGGCGAAGACCACCTCCGCCGCGCGCAAGACCACCTCTGCGGCACGGAAGACCACCACCAAGAAGTAGATGGTGCGCGGTCGTCCGAGAGGACGGAGTCAGGTCGCGAGAGCCCCGCACGCTTCCCCCGTGCGGGGCTCTCGCGCATCCGCGATCGGTTCCGGAACCGGAACCGGGGCCCACTCCGGCAGCATTGACCGCACCGATCCGGTGAACCCGCGAATTGGCAACGAAGGACAGCGCGCTCCCGGGAAATGCTGAGCCGCACTCACACGCCGGACTCCGCCGGGGCCACCGCGCGTCTCACCGGTGGCACTCCCGGACCGGCTCCCCGTTCGGACTGCCCGCCCGGACCGGCGACTCGCGGCGGGTTGTCCGCACGCAATTCCCGCGACCGGACCGCGCTCACGGGGCCAGGTAATGCGCGCCGACCAAGCGCGGTTTCCGGCCTTTCGTGAACGACAGGACCCAGACGCTGCCCTTGCGGCAACGGGAGTCGGTGGGCACGTCCGTCCCCCGGCTCAGCTCCGCCACCACGTCCGGGATGACCCCGCCCTGGCTGCACACCACCGGTGTCCCGCCCGCCGCCGCGATCGCCAGCAGCCGCGCCGCCGCCCGCGCCGGGTGCCGCTTGTGGCTCGGCTCGGCCAGTGCGGGCTCGGTGGTCAGGGGCAGTCCCAGCAACCCCGCCAGCGGCGCCACCGTCGCCGTGCAGCGCAGCTTCGGGACCGCGTGCACCCGATCGGGGTGGAACAGCGGCAGCAGCCGCGTCAGGGCGCGGGTCTGGCGCTCACCGGTCTTCGACAGCGGCCGCTCGTCGTCCGGGCCCGCCCACAGCTCCTTCTTGCCCGCGTGCGCGTGCCGGACCAGCAGCACCGTCGTGGCGTCCTGGCCCACGGCGGTGAAGCGCGCCAGCACCCCCCGGTCGGCCGGGTGGGTCAGCAGCGCCGCCGCGTCCGCCACACCCAGCCAGCGCAGGTCGTCCACTTCGTCGTTGACCGCGAAGGCGCCCGACACGGCACGGGCGGCGAAGTAGTCCACCACCTTGTCACCGGCGGGCACGGTGTAGGCGACGCGGGACAGGTGCGCGCCCAGGACCGCGCGGAAACCGGTCTCCTCCGCCACTTCCCGCACGGCCGCCGCGCAGGTCGTCTCACCCCGGTGCAGCTTGCCCTTGGGCAGGCTCCAGTCGTCGTAGCGCGGCCGGTGCACCACCGCCACCTCGAGGGCACCGGAGTCCTCCCGCCGCCACAGGACGCCGCCCGCCGCGCTGATCCGCCCCGACATGCTCAGCCGAGCGCCCGGTGCTTCACCAGCATCTGCGCCTGGTGGTCGCGCACCGTGGACTCGCCCGCCGGTGAGGGTTCCCAGTCGCCCTTGGCCGAGAGCACCCAGCACCGGGTGGCCGGGTCCAGCGCGGAGTCGAACATCTCGTCGAGCTGCCTGGTCAGCCTCGGGTCCTTCACCCGGACCTGCACCTCCACCCGGCGGTCGAGGTTGCGGTGCATCATGTCCGCGCTGCCGATCCAGTGCTCGTTGCAGCCCGCGAAGACGAACACCCGCGAGTGCTCCAGGAACCGGCCCAGGATCGACCGGACCCGGATGTTGTCGCTGAGCCCGGGGATGCCCGGCTTGAGCGCGCAGATCCCGCGCACCACCACGTCGACCTCGACCCCGGCCTGCGACGCCCGGTACAGCGCGTCGATGACCCCTTCGTCCACCAGGGAGTTCACCTTGATCCGCACCCCGGCGGGCCTGCCTGCGCGCCGGTGCTCGATCTCGTCCTCGATCCGCTCCACGATCCCGCGGCGCACGCCGTAGGGCGCCACCAGCAGGCTGCGGTACTCGTCCTGCCTGGCGTACCCGGTGAGCACGTTGAACAGGTCCGTCAGGTCCGAGCACACGGCCGGGTCGGCGGTCAGCAGGCCCACGTCCTCGTAGAGGCGCGCGGTCTTCGGGTTGTAGTTGCCCGTCCCGATGTGGCAGTAGCGGCGGATCGTGGACCCCTCCTGGCGCACCACCAGCGAGGTCTTGCAGTGCGTCTTGAGGCCCACCAGGCCGTAGACCACGTGCACGCCCGCCTTCTCCAGCGCCCGCGCCCACTTGATGTTCGCCTGCTCGTCGAAGCGCGCCTTCAGCTCCACCAGCGCCACCACCTGCTTGCCCGCCTCGGCCGCGTCGATCAGCGCGTCCACGATCGGGGAGTCACCGGAGGTGCGGTACAGGGTCTGCTTGATGGCCAGCACGTGCGGGTCGCTCGCCGCCTGCTCGATGAACCGCTGCACGCTGGTGGAGAACGAGTCGTACGGGTGGTGCACCAGCACGTCGCCCTCGCGCAGGGTGGCGAACACGCTCTTGGGCGTCTCCCGCTCGCCGAACGCCGGGTGCGTCGCCGGGACGAACGGCGGGTCCTTCAACTCCTTGCGGTCCACGCCGTAGACCTGCCACAGGAAGGTCAGGTCGAGCAGGCCGCGCACCACCACGACGTCGTTGGGGTGCACCTCCAGCTCGCGCAGCAGCAGCTCCAGCATGTGCTCGCTCATGTCGTCGGCGACCTCCAGGCGCACCGACGGGCCGAACCGGCGCTGCGCCAGCTCGCGCTCCAGCGCCTGCAGCAGGTCCTCGTCGCGGTCCTCCTCGACCTCCAGGTCGGCGTTGCGGGTGACCCGGAAGGCGTGCACCTCGCTGACCTCCATGCCCGCGAACAGCGAACCGAGGTGCGCGGCGATGAGTTCCTCCAGCGGCAGGAAGATCGCCACCTGCTCGTCGGCGCTGCGGTCGATCGGCACCAGCCTCGGCACGTTGTCGGGGACCTTCACCCTGGCGAACCGCTCGGTGCCGCCCTCCGGGTCGCGCACCGTCACGGCCAGGTTCAGCGACAGGCCGGAGATGTAGGGGAACGGGTGCGCCGGGTCGACCGCCAGCGGCGTCAGCACCGGGAACACCTGGCCGCGGAAGTAGTGCGACAGCCGGGTGCGCTCCTCCTCGGTCAGCTCCGACCAGGTGGAGATCTTGATGCCGCACTCCGACAGGGCCGGGCGCACCCGGTCGGTGAACGCCTTGGAGTGCTGCTCGACCAGCTCCTGGTTGCGCTTGGAGATGTAGGCGAGCTGCTCGCGCGGGGTCAGGCCGTCCGCGCTGCGCACCGACAGGCCCGTCTCGTTGCGCCGTTTGAGCCCGGCCACCCGGACCATGTAGAACTCGTCGAGGTTCGAGGCGAAGATCGCCAGGAACTTGGCCCGCTCCAGCAGCGGCTGCGAGGAGTCCTCGGCCAGCGCCAGCACCCGGGCGTTGAAGTCCAACCAGGACAGCTCGCGGTTGAGGTAGCGGTCGTCCGGGAGGTCCGTCTCGGCCGCCGCGGGCGTCACCGCGGGCGGCGCGGAGGGGACACCCCGTGGTTCCGGCGTCGACTCCGGTGCGCCGGTCGGGGTGGTCGCGGGCTCCTGGTGCTGGTTGTCGGTGCTCACGAACCCCATTGTCCGGCACCGGAGCCGGAATGGCCTCTTCCGAGGTGAACGCGTGGGTGAACTCTCAGCATCCTGACCAGCCCACTCACCCGACCGTGCTGATCAATCCACCCGCCGATCAGCGCACCCGCCCCGCCGCGCGGACCCGGTGCGCGGTGCGCGCGCCCAACCCCAGCGCGGCGGCCACGGCCAGGTCGGCCGCGGTGTCCACGTCGCACCGCAGGGCCGCCGACCCGAGTCCCACCGCGACCGCGTCCGCGCCGTGCGCCGCCGCCGAACCCGGCCCGAACCGGGGGTCGAGCAGCCCGCCCGCCGCCGACAGCAGCAGCACCGTGCCGGTGCCCGGCCGGTCCGGGGTGAAT